>NZ_JBFUGA010000052.1:0-41309 GCF_056403155.1 Methylobacterium sp. P3_A11 | reverse complement strand
GCCGGTGCCGTACACGAGGGTGCGGTCGAAGGCGTAGCCGAGGCGGCCGCGCACGGTGCCGAAGAAGTCGAGGCTGGAGAGGCCGCGCGGATCGGTGACGTAGTAGCCGGGGGCCAGGGCGCCATTGATGAAGGCGCTGTTCCGGTTACGGCCGAAGTCGAGGTACTGGGCATCGGCCTCGACGCCGAACACGACGCCGGAGCCGGGGGTCAGCTGCCAGTTGTAGCCGATCTGRCCACCGCCGGAGAAGCCGTCCTGGCTGCTGTTGCGGAAGGTGGCGACGGTGCCGGGGGCGGCGTAGGGGAACGGCACGCCGAAGCTGTTGCCGGTGGAGCGGCTGCTGGCGTCGAAGGCGTAGCCGGCGTTGATACCGAAGTAGGCGCCCGTCCAGGTGAACACCGGGACCGGGGTGAACACCGGCGGCGGAGCGGCCCGGCGCGGAAGGTCGGCGGCGAAGGCCGAACCCGCGAAGGCGACGCCCGCGAGGGCCGTGGTGACGCGGAGCAGGGATTTCATGTTCTGGTCCTCACTGGTTGCCCCCGCCGCCCGTCGAGCGGGTGGCTGCGGAGCCGGATCTGGTAGCTGTCCAGCGGTTCCAGGGCTGCTTTACGCTCTGCGGTGTCGCCGACCGCTCATCGCGGCCCCTTGTGGCAACCCGCCGTTTTTCCCCGGCACCTTGACCCCACAACGCGTTCGAATGGCCAAGGTTCATTTACGGCTACGCTTTTTTCCTGGCCCTGCGTCGACAAAGTGTCGCACCCCCTGTTCGGGTCGGGACGGAGGGGTCATGGCGCGAGGGTGACGGCGGAGATCAGGCGTCCATAATCCGCCTCGCCGCGATGCGTGGCCCGGCGGTAGCTGTAGAACCGCTCGGGATCCGCGTAGGTGCAGAGATGAAGCGCGGTGGCCTCTCCGATCTGGGCTTCGGCGAGACGCGCCAGGATGAAGCCCGGGAGGTCGAACTGCGCGTGGTCGGGCCGCGTGCCGGCAGCCAGGAACCGCTCCATCCCGGGGGCATCCGCCTGAAACCGCGTGATGAAGTCCGGGCCGACCTCATAGGAGGCCTGCCCGATTGTCGGCCCCAGCACGGCGACGATCCTTTGCCGTCTCGCGCCCAGCGCCTCCATGGCCGCCACTGTCGCCGCGATGACGCCGGTGAGGGCACCCTTCCAGCCGGCATGGGCGGCGCCGACGACCCCGTGCTCGGGATCGGCGAACAGGATTGGCCCGCAATCGGCCGTCGCGATGCCCAGCGCCAGGCCGGGCACCCGCGTCACCATGGCATCGGCCTTCGGGCGCTCCCCCGCCGCGAACGGCGCCGTGACTGTGACGACGTCGGCCGAATGGACCTGGTACAGGCTCACGAGCCGGTCCGGCGGCAGGCCGAGCTGGCTGCACATCCGCGCCCGATTCTCGGCGACGCGCTCCGGCACGTCCTGGGAGCCGAGACCGCCGTTCAGCGACGCGTAGACGCCCTCCGAAACTCCCCCGCAGCGGGTGAAGAAGGCGTGACGCACGCCCGCATGCGCGGAGAGTTCCGGTGCCTCGATCATCATGCCTGCGGTCACGGTTGGCCTCTCGCGTACCCCTGTGGCGCTGCGATACCGCAAGGCCGGACCCTTGACGATGTCGTTCAGGCGTCAGATTCTTGTTGCATCGCAGTATGGAGCCGATCCGGCTTCACCTCGAGAAGGATCGCAATGTCACGCGGCATCGAAACCGACGCCCTGCCCGACACCCCCGAGGCTGAGGAGC
Organism: Methylobacterium sp. P3_A11; assembly: GCF_056403155.1. Lineage (NCBI taxonomy): Bacteria > Pseudomonadati > Pseudomonadota > Alphaproteobacteria > Hyphomicrobiales > Methylobacteriaceae > Methylobacterium > Methylobacterium sp. P3_A11. The sequence goes on along the minus strand of NZ_JBFUGA010000052.1, from coordinate 39,554 downwards.
CCCGGATCCCGACCGCGCCCGCGCATCCCGTGACGGGCGAGCCCGCCGCCTTCGACCCCAACGACCTCAATCCGCCTGCACCGCCGACACCGCGGCCCTCCAGCCAGACGGATTCCGGCTTCGGCTCCTTCGGCTGACGACGCTCGGCTCCGCATCGGTCCGAAGACGAGACCCGGTGGTTCAGGCCTCCGGGAAGCCCGGGAGCGGCCCGATCGTCGGGCCGCTCACCGCCAGGACCTTGAACAGGCTGCCCATGCTCCCGACACGGGGGTCTGTGAGACGTGCGACGGCGGCGTCGATCGCGGCGGACTGCGCCGCCGTGGCCCGGGCCTTCAGGCGGTCGGCCCGCGCGCCGAGGCCGAGGGCGGCCAGGAAATTACCCTGATCCACCGGTCCATGAATCGCGGCCCCCTCCGCCCGTGCAGCCCGAGCGAGGGCGGCGAAGTCGACATGATGCGTGAGATCCGCCGCGCCCGGGGCGGAGAGGGGATCGGTGAGGCGATGGCCTGCCAGGGCCTGGAGGGTATCGCCGAACCCGGGTCGGACATGGCCGTAATCGATCGCCAGCAGGGCGCCCCCCGTGGTGCGCAGGCGTCCTGCCAGCCTGCGCATCAGCGCCAGACCGGCTGCCGGCACGCTCATCAGCGCGCCGTCCGGGCCGTCCGCGTCGAGGCCGGGACTCGGTTCCGGTGACAGGCCGAAGGCGAGGGCGCCCTCGGGACCGAGCCCGACCTGTCGCTCATGCCAGCCCGTCGGGCGACGCTCGAACTGGCGCACCGGCAGGCAATCGAAGAACTCGTTGGCCAGGATGATCGCCGGACCGGGGGGCAGCGTCTCGATCCCGTCGTGCCACGTCGCGCCGGTCCCGGCGAGGGCGCGCGCCTGCGCGGCCCGCAGCACAGGACTGGTTTCGACGAGGTGCGGCGTCACGGGCAGGCCGGGAGCCGCCGCCCGCAGCGCCCGCAGGGCATCGGCCATCAGCGTGCCGCGACCAGGCCCGAACTCCACCAGCATTAGCGGATCGGGTCGCCCCATCGCCCCGTGGACGTAGGCCGTCCAGGCGCCAATCAGCTCGCCGAACATCTGGCTGATCTCGGGCGCCGTGATGAAGTCGCCCTGCACCCCCAGGGGGTCGCGGTTGCGGTAGTAGCCGTGGATCGGATGGCCGAGGCAGAGGGCCATGTAGCGGTCGACGCCAATCGGCCCGTTCTGGCGGATCAGCGCCGCGATCTCGGCTCCGAGGGGCGTCACGCCTCGATGGCCGCCTTGCGCGCCGCCTCGGCGGTGGGGAGCTCGACCGGGTTGCGCGGTCGCGTCCGGCCGGTCCCGGCTAGCACGATGTAGGTGAGGCCGATGATCATCATCGGCACGCAGAGCAGCATGCCCATGGTCACGCCGCCGCCCATAGGACCGAGATGGTCGCCGAACAGGAAGCCGAGCTGGCGATCCGGCTCGCGGAAGAACTCGCAGAACGTCCGGGCCAGGGCATAGCCGAGGACGAAGATGCCGCCGAGCAAGCCGGGCTTTCGGAAGCCGAACCGGCGGACGCTGATCGCCATCACGACGAAGAGGAGCAGGCCCTCGGTCGCGGCCTCGTAGAGCTGGCTCGGGTGGCGCGGCAGCGGTCCGCCGCTCGGGAACACGATGGCGTAGGGGAAGTCCGGCGCCACGCGCCCCCAGAGTTCGCCGTTCACGAAGTTGGCGATGCGGCCGAAGAACAGCCCGATCGGCACGACCACCGCGCCTATGTCGAGGAGCGTGTAGCCGTTGAGGCTCTTGGCCCGGGCGAAGAGCAGGAAGGCCAGGATCGCCCCGATGAAGCCGCCGTGGAACGACATGCCGCCGTTGCGGATCGCCAGGATCTCCATCGGATCGGCGATGTACATGGGCAGGTTGTAGAACAGCACGTAGCCGATCCGGCCGCCGAGCACGACGCCGAGGGCTACCCAGACCACGAGGTCGTCGATATCGAGGACCTGCGGGCGCTTTACCACCCCCCATAGGCTGTCGGCCATGACGAGGCGGCGCGCGTAATACCAGCCGCCGATCAGGCCGGCGATATAGGCGAGCGCGTACCATTTGATCGTGATCGGCCCGATCGCGAGGGCCACCGGATCGATGGCCGGAAAGGGCAGGGCGAGGAGCGGCATCGGTCTCACCTCCGAGGCGGCCGGATTGGACGCCGGAGGGGTTGCACGTCAAGCCTGCACGCCTCGCCGATGTGAGTGTCTCAGCCTGGCACGAACAAGAAGCCGTGTCCGTCGGGTCCCGCGCAGGAGACCGCCGCGCGGTCGCTGGAGATCCGTGGTGCCAGTCCGGCACCGCGCAGGGATCGCGGCAAGTCCTGCAGATTGGCCGCGGAAAAGACGAAGCGGGTGGAGGCCCGGTCGGCGGGGCCGAAAGACAGCGTCCTCCGGGTGGTCGGGACGCGATAGTGCAGCAGTTCCACGTGCGGCGCGGGCTCCGGAGGCGTCAGCGCGATCACATCGACCTGCGGGTCGTCCACCCCGTCGAGGCGCGCCTGCTCCGGTCCCTGATTCAGCCCGCGCTCCCCCAGCGTGAGGCCGAGCGTTCCTATCAGGAAGGCCGGGGTAGCCTCGAGATCAGTGACGGTGATCGCAGAGTGATCGATGCCCAGGAACAGCCCCGGTGTGTCGCGCCAGCGGTCGGCGGGCGGACCTTCGGGAAAAGCGATCAACTCCAATGGGTGCCCGTCCGGGTCGCGGAACTTGTAGGCGGTGACGCCCCCCGTGGAGGCCGGCAGGCGCTGCGGACCGCCGTGGCTGATGGGGGTCGGGGCGAGCGGCGCCAGTTGCGCCATCGCGGCCCCCATGTCGCGGACCGGGATCGCGAGGTGCTGGAAGAACGGGTCTGTCGCGGCGGGATCGTCAGGATAGGGCGCCCCGGGCGGATCCACCGCCAGGAAGGTCACCGCCTGGGCGCCGAGCCGCATGCGCAGCTGCGTGGCCCGTCGGTCCGTCAGGCCCATCGCCTCGCAATGGGCGGGCGGAACGGGCTCCGGCGGTGCGACCTGCGCGAAACCCAACCCGTCGCGGTAGAATGCCTCGGTCACGGCGAGGTCCGCGACGGTTCGGCCGAAGCCGATGATCGCCCGCACGGCGCTCACAGGAGCGGGGCTCCCCGCACGTTCACGTAGATGGCGTAGAGCGTGTGCGACGCGCACAGGAACAGGCGGCTGTTGTTTCGGCCGCCGAAGGTCAGGTTGGCGACCGTCGAAGGCACCAGGATCTTCCCGACGCGTTCGCCGCCCAGATCGATGCAGTGGACACCGTCGCCGGCGCTCGACCAGAGATTGCCGTGCTCGTCGCAGCGAATCCCGTCGGCATTGCCGGGCGCGATCGTGCAGAACACTGCGCCTCCGGACAGGCCGCCATCCTCGGCAACGTCGAAGACGCGGACGTGCTGGACCGGCTCGGTGTCGAATTGCAGGCCGGTCTCGACGATGTAGAGCCTGCGCTCGTCAGGCGAGAAGCAGAGCCCGTTCGGACCCTGGAAGTCGTCCGCGACCACGCGCAGGGCGCCGTCGCGCGGATCGAAGCGGTAGACGGCAGCCGGCAGCTCAGAGTCCTGCTTGCCGCCCTCGTAATCGGTCTGGATGCCGTAGGGTGGGTCGGTGAACCAGATCGTCCCGTCCGACTTGCAGACGACGTCGTTGGGCGAATTCAACCGGCGCCCCTGGTAGCGCTCGACCAGGCTGGTGATGCGCCCGTCGAGTTCCGTCCGGTGGATGCGCCGGCCCCGGTGCGCGCAGGAGAGCATCCGACCCTGCCGGTCGCGGGCATGGCCGTTCTCGAAGTCGCTCGCCTCCCGGTAGACGCTGAGACCGGCATGCTCCGCCCAGCGCATCACGCGGTTGTTGGGCAGATCCGAGAACAGCAACTCGTCGCGGTCGCCGAACCAGACCGGACCCTCGGCCCAGCGGAATCCGTCGGCGAGCGTCTCCAGCGGCGCGTTCGGCAGGACGTACGCCTTGAAGCGCGGCTGCGTCAGCTCGAAGCCCTCCATGGCGCGCGCTCTACGTGAAGCGGCCGGGCTGGTTCACGGTCGGCTCGACCTGAAGGCCCGTCACGATCATGGTGCAGGGCGCGTCGCCCACGGTCCCGGACAGGTGGCCCTTCCTGCCGTCACGGGCCTTGGTGTTCTGATCCTCGCCCATCATCAGTTCGCCCGGGCCCATCTCGACCCGGTGGCCGTCCATGGTCTCGACGAACCAGCGACCGGAGAGGATCGCGATCCATTGCGGCCGGGGATTCTCGTGCCATTCGCCGACCCAGCCCACCGGCAGGACCGTGAAGGTCACGATCGACGGCGCCGGATCCATCTTGTCGTTCCACTGCGGCGCGGTCTCAGGGTTGATGCCCTCGAACGTGAACCGCTTGATGAAGAATCGCTCCTGGCGGCTCACCCCGTCCGCGTCCGTGTAGACGTGCCAGTACGGCATCATCGGAGGGGTCGGATCGCTCATCGTCGCTCCTGCCGCGGCGGGACATTCGTGTTTCCACAACGGCCGGTCCCGGGGATGGTTCGCGCCAGACGATCGAGGCGCGCGGGACGATCGGGCTCGTCCGGCGGACGGCGGCCAAAGGATCGGCCTGCTCATGGCGACGCACGCATCGGCGCTGCCACGGCCGCCGCCTCGCCGCCCGCCCGTGAACGGGCGGCAGCACCGTCTCACATCTGCTCGGGGATCCGATCCGCCTGCGCGAGGTTCGAGAATCGGGTGATGTTGGCGTCGAACTGAAGCTCCACCGTTCCCGTCGGGCCGTGACGCTGCTTGCCGAGGATCACTTCGGCCTTGCCGTGGACGCGCTGCATCTCGGCTTCCCAGGCAAAGAACTCCTCCGTGCCTTCCCGAGGCTTCTTGTTGCCAACGTAATATTCCTCGCGGAACACGAACATGACCACGTCGGCGTCCTGCTCGATCGAACCCGATTCACGCAGGTCGGAGAGCTGCGGACGCTTGTCATCGCGGTTCTCGACCTGACGCGAGAGCTGAGACAGCCCGATGATCGGCACCGCCAGTTCCTTGGCGAGCGCCTTCATGCCGGTGGTGATCTCGGTCATCTCCTGCACGCGGTTGTCGCTACGCTTGCCCGAGCCCGAGAGCAGCTGCAGGTAATCGACGATCAGGAGGTCGAGCCCCTTCTGACGCTTGAGGCGTCGCGCCCGGGCGGCGAGCTGGGCGATCGAGATGCCGCCGCTCTGGTCGATGTAGAACGGGATCGTCTGCATGTCCCGCGCGGCGTCGGTGATCTTGTAGAAGTCCTCCGGGCGGATGTCGCCGCGGCGGATCTTGTAGGACGGGACGCCCGACTGCTCCGCGATGATACGGGTGGCGAGCTGCTCGGCCGACATTTCGAGGGAGAAGAACCCGACGATCCCGCCGTTCACGGTCTTGGTCGCGCCGTCCGGCTGCTTCTCGCCGCGATACGCCTTGGCGATGTTGAAGGCGATATTGGTCACCAGCGAGGTCTTTCCCATGGCCGGACGCCCCGCGAGGATGATCAGATCGGAGGGTTGCAACCCGCCCATCTTGGCGTCGAGGTCGCTGAGCCCGGTGGCGATGCCCGAGAGCTTGCCGTCGCGCTGGTAGGCCTTGGCCGCCATGTCGACCGCGGCGGTCAGCGCGTCCGAGAATTTCTGGAAGCCGCCGTCGTAGCGTCCGGCTTCGGCCAGCTCGTACAGGCGGCGCTCGGTCTCCTCGATCTGGTCGCGCGGCGCCTGCTCCACCGGCGCCTCATAGGCGCCGTTGACCAGATCCTCGCCGATGGTGATCAGCCGGCGGCGGATGGCGAGATCGTAGATCGTCCGGCCGTAATCGCCGGCGTTGATCACCGTGGTGGCGTCGGCGGCGAGCCGGGCGAGGTACTGCATCACCGTCTGGCCGCCGAAATCGGCATCGCCCAGATAGGTCTTCATCGTGATGGGCGTCGCGAGCTTGCCGGCCCGGATCAGGGAGGCCGCCACCGTGAAGATCTGCTGGTGGGCATCCTCCATGAAGTGCTCGGGCAGCAGGAAGTCCGACACCCGGTAATAGGCGTCGTTGTTCACGAGGATTGCGCCCAGCAGCGCCTGCTCCGCATCGATGTTGTGCGGGGCGACGCGGTACTCGGCCTGAACCGCTTCGAGCTTGGCCGTGAGCGCATTGGGCAGGGCCATCGGCGGACGACTCCGTATCAGGCGCCGCGGCGGGCGCGCCAGGATCACACCGCACGACCTTGGCCCCGGTATGGTTACCGAAGCCTAGCCGACGGCCGTTTCTCCCGGGCCGGGGCGCGGAAAAGCGGACGCCCGCCGACTCTCGCGAGGGGCGGGCGTCCATGCTGGAACAAAACTGGAACGTGTCAAGCCGGGGGACGGATCATCCCCAATGTTCACCCCTATACCGGGGTGTCGACGTGGGCGCGGACGCCCGGTCCGATACCGCTTCGCGGATCGATGCCACTCTCCGTTCGTCCGTTCCAGAAGAGCGATCGATCCAGGTCACCCCGGATCGATCGTTCCCCGCGAACCGAATCAGCCGCGGTCGTCGGCCCCCTCGCCGGCATCGGCCAGCGCCATGCCGACTTCCAGTCCGAGGTCGTCGAGGTTGAACGCCTCGCGCTCGGTCACCGACTCGCCGCGGGCCTGGCGCTCGGCCTCCTCGGGGCTGCGGGCGACGTTCACGGTGATCTCGACCTCGACCTCGGGGTGCAGCACCACCGGGACCTTGTGAAGGCCCAGCGTCTTGATCGGCTGGTTGAGGATGAACTGCCCGCGATCGACCGTGAAGCCCTCCTTCGCGACGACCTCGGCGAGATCGCGGGTCGAGACGGAGCCGTAGAGCACGCCGGTCTCACCCGACTGCCGGATCAGGATGAAGCTCTGGCCGTTCAGCTTCTCGGCCACCGCCTCGGCGTCCTTCTTGCGGTCGAGGTTGCGGGCCTCCAGCTGGGCGCGCTGCGCTTCGAAGTGCTTCTTGTTGGATTCCGTCGCGCGCAGGGCCTTGCCGCGGGCGAGCAGGAAGTTGCGGGCAAAGCCCGGGCGGACGTTCACGGTCTCGCCCATCTGGCCGAGCTTGGCCACGCGCTCGAGCAGGATCACTTCCATAGTCTTTCTCCTTCAGGTGGTCGGCCGCTGGGGCCGGGGTTTCACGGCGCCGGATTGTCCCTGGGACGCCGGCGGTCGAGGGCGGTGTCGGCGAGGCCGAACACGGTGAGTGCCACCAGGGCGATGCCCTGGGTCACGAACAGGATCAGGTACATGCCGAACAGCATCAGCCCGCGCCCCGGCCGGCCGCGCGAGCGGTCGTGGAAGGCGGCGAGCCCCTGGAGTGCGAAGGCCGCGCTGAACGCGCCGACCAGGGCGACGCCGAACACGCCGACATAGCCCGGGGCGAAGCACATCGCGACGGCTGCCGCGAGGGCCGCCAGCGTCGTGCGCGGCATGATGGTGGAGGGGATGTCGGGCCAGGGCCTGGGCAGGCGGCCGGAAATCTTCACGATCCGGGCCGAGGCCCAGAGGTAGAAGGCCAGGAGCAGCGCCAGACCGTTGGCCGCGAAGGCCGGAACGACGCGGGCGAGGGCGTCCGCCAGTTCGGCCCGGGTGACGTCGGCCTGATCGGTGTCGGTCTGCGGCGCCGGCGCGGCCGTTCCGTCCTGGCCAGTGGCATCGGACGACGGCGCGTCGGCGCGTCGACCCTCGACGGCCGGCCGCGTGGCCGGCATCCGCGTCTGGACGAGCGTCTGTGCGAGCCCGCGCAGCTGCGCGTCGAAGGCCGCGTGATTCGGCGAGGACAGGACCGCGATGGCGATGAAGGCGAGGGCGGCCGTGGCGGCGATCCAGCCGAGGAGGCGGCCGGTCGGGTACCATTCGAGGCCGGCCGACGTCTCACGCCCGAGCAGGGTCAGATAGGCGAGCCACCAAGCCGGCAGGGCGATGTAGGCCGCGAAGGCGAGCCCCATGAAGGGAGCGATCACCAGGGTCAGAACGAGGCTTCCGGCGGCTGCCGCCGCGAGCGCGGCCTTGCGGCTCCAGCCGAGGCCGACGATCAGGATCGGCAGGGGCGCCACGAGGTAGAGCAGGATCGCCAGCGGGGTCGCCTTCAGCAGCACGCCGAACAGGAGTGCCGAGACGAGGCCCGCGCCGATACCGATGCCGATATGCTGTGCCATGAGGTCCGCTGTCCCGCTGCCGCTGCGGCAGGGTTAGAGGCGGCGTTGCGCCCCAACGATCGGGCGGCGTGAGCCGCCCTCTGCGAGGGCCGGCCCGGGCAGATGCCGGGCCGGCGGGTTTCGATGGCCTACTTGATCACGTAGGGCAGCAGGCCGAGGAAGCGGGCGCGCTTGATCGCCTGGGCGAGTTCGCGCTGCTTCTTGGCCGAGACCGCGGTGATCCGCGACGGCACGATCTTGCCGCGCTCGGACACGTAGCGGGACAGGAGCTTGACGTCCTTGTAGTCGATCTTCGGCGCGTTCGCGCCGGAGAACGGGCAGGTCTTGCGACGACGGAAGAAGGGACGGCGTCCGCCGCCCGCACCAGCACCGAAAGCCATGTGTTAGCCCTCCCCGCCGAAGCTGCGCTCGGCACGATCACCGCGATCGCCGCGATCACCCCGGTCGCCGCCGAAGCCGCCGCCGCCGCCGAAGCCCTCGTCGTCACGACGACGGCCACGCTCGCGGTCCTTGCGGTCGTCGCGGTCGCGCTTCTGCATCATGGCGGACGGCTCGGAATCAAGCTCCTCGACCCGGACGGTCATGAAGCGCAGCACGTCCTCGGAGATCTGCATCTGGCGCTCCATCTCGGCGATGGCGGCCGGCGGGGCGTCGATGTTGAGGAGCGCGAAATGCGCCTTGCGGTTCTTCTTGATCCGATAGGCGAGGGACTTCACGCCCCACATCTCGATCTTCTCGAGACGGCCACCGTTCTGCTCGATCACACCCTTGTAGGTGTCGATCATCGTCTCGACCTGCTGGGACGTCACGTCCTGGCGGGCCAAGAGCACATGCTCGTAGAGAGGCATCGTCGGGCCTTTCATCGTCAAAAGGAGCCCGGCCGCCGGAAGGCAGCTGATTCGGGCCGGTTCATCTCGCGGAACGCTCGGCGCCAAGCCCTTCGAGCCGATTTTCAGGCCCGAGCGGTTGATCGAAGGCGGAGACACCGGACGACGGGGTCGGGAAGACCCCTGCACCGCAAGCGGCACCGTCCGTTCAGCCCCCGGCCGGAGCGAACGCGAGGGGCGGCGCATAGTCGGTTTTTGGAGCCCTGACAAGTCCGAGGCGCCGTTCCCGCCCCTGGGTGAGGGCCTGTGCCACGTGCATCCGGGCGCGGACTCGGCGACGTCGGGCAGGGGCTGCGGAAGCCGCTCCGCCGGCGCTTGGCTTGCCGCCCGGGCGGTTCGATGACACAAGCGCGCCGCGGCCGGGACTCCCGGCCCGGCTGGTTTTCGGTAACCCTCCAGATCCGTGATGGCAGAGGCCACAACCCCCGGCGCCTCCGAGGTCGGTCCCGTGCTGATCACCGGCGCGAGCGGCTTCCTCGGCTCCGCCCTGGTCGACGTGTTCCGTAAGGCCGGATTCCCGGTGCGCATCCTCGTGCGCGCGTCGAGCCCCCGCCGGAACCTCACCTGGACCGATGTCGAGATCGTCGAGGGCGACATGCGCGATCCGGCCGCCGTGGCAGCGGCGATGCGCGGGCAGCGTTACCTGATCCACGCGGCGGCCGATTACCGGCTCTGGGCGCCCGACATGGAGGAGATCGTCCGCACGAACCGCGACGGCACGCGGCTGATGATGCGCGCGGCCCTGGATGCCGGTGTCGAGCGGGTCGTCTACACGTCGAGCGTCGCGACGATCAAACCGCCGGCCGACGGCGTCACGCCCTCCGACGAGACCCTGCCGCTGACGCCCGAGACCGCGATCGGCGCTTACAAGCGAAGCAAGGTCGTGGCCGAGCGGGTGGTCGAGGAGATGGTCGCCCGCGACGGCCTGCAGGCGGTGATTGTCAACCCGTCGACGCCGATCGGCCCCCGCGACGTCAAGCCGACGCCCACCGGCCGGATCATTCAGGAGGCGGCCCTCGGGAAGATGCCGGCCTTCGTCGATACCGGCCTCAACCTCGCCCATGTAGACGACGTGGCCCACGGCCATCTCCTGGCGCTCCGCAAGGGCCGGATCGGCGAACGCTATATTCTGGGCGGCGAGGACGTCTTCCTGTCCCAGATGCTCGCCGACATCGCCGGCATGGTCGGCCGCAAGCCGCCGACCGTGAGCCTGCCCCGGGCCGCTGTCTATCCGGTGGCGTTCTTCGCGCAGCTCGCCGCACGGGCCACCGGCAGACAGCCCTTCGCGACCATCGACGGCATCCGCATGTCGCGCTACCGGATGTTCTTCTCGGACCGGAAGGCGCGCGCCGAGCTCGGCTACACGGCCCGGCCCTATCGCGAGGGGCTGTCCGACGCGATCACGTGGTTCCGGGAGGCGGGTTACCTCGCATGAGCACTCTCGAATCCGCCACGGCGACGCGCTCCGGCAAGGGGCACCAGGACGAGAACTTCCCCGTCGCCTCGCACCTGATCCACCCGCGCCACCGCGGCGCGATCCTGGCTTTCTACAACTTCGTCCGCGCCGGCGACGACGTGGCCGACCATGCGGATCTGTCGCCCGAGCGCAAGATCGCGCTGCTCGATCGACTCGCGGACGCGCTCACCGGCGCCGGCCCCGCCGATCCCGAGGCGGAGCCGCTCAAGCGCGAACTCGCCGCCCGCGGCCTGCCGCCGCGCCATGCTCTGGAACTGCTCGATGCGTTCCGCATGGACGCGCACAAGAACCGCTACGCCGACTGGGACGAACTCATCCACTATTGCCGCTACTCGGCCATGCCGGTGGGGCGCTTCGTCCTCGACGTGCACGGCGAGGACCCCGCTCGCGTGTACCAATCCTCCGACGCGATCTGCGCGGCCCTGCAGGTAATCAATCATCTCCAGGATTGCGGCAAGGATTTCGCCGCCCTAGACCGGGTCTACATCCCGCAGGATTGCCTCGACCGCCACGGCGCGACCGTGGCGATGCTCGGCGCCGCCAAGGCGCCGCCGCAGCTCCGGGCGGTGATCCGCGAGCTGGCGCAGCGATGTCTCGACCTCCTCGACGAGGGCGCGGTCCTGCCGGACCTGATCGATGACCTGCGCCTGTCCCTCGAGATCGCCGCGATCCACCGGCTGGCCGTGGTGTTGAGCCGGGGCCTGCTGGAGCGCGATCCGCTCTCGGAGAAGGTCCATCACGGCAAGGCCGCCTTCGCCCTGACGGCCTTGGGCGGCGTCGCCGCCACCCTGGCGCGCCGGCCCTTCCGCGGGCGGACCGTTCGGGCCGCGGCTCAAGGAATCCGCTCGTGAGCGCAACTGCCACCCCCGCTGCCACCCAGGACGGCGCTGCCCCGGCGCTCCCCGCCGCCGGCTCCTCCTTCTACACGGCGATGCGCCTGCTGCCGAAGGAGCGGCGGGAGGCCATGTACGCCGTCTACGCCTTCTGCCGCGCCGTGGACGACGTCGCCGACGATGGCGGCACCCGGGCCGTCCGGCAAGTCGAGCTCGATCGCTGGCGGGCGGACATCGACGCCCTTTATGCCGGCCGCCCGGCCCCGCGGGTGCGCGACCTGGTGGAGCCCGTGCGCCGCTTCGGACTGAAGCGCGAGGATTTCCAGGCGGTCATCGACGGCATGGCGATGGACGCCGTCGAGGACATCGTCGCCCCCGATGCCGAGACCCTGGACCTCTATTGCGACCGGGTCGCCAGCGCGGTCGGCCGGCTGTCGGTGCGGATCTTCGGCATGCCCGAGGCGGACGGCATCCGGCTCGCCTGGCATCAGGGCCGGGCGCTCCAGCTCACCAACATCCTGCGCGACATCGACGAGGATGCCGAGCGCGGCCGCCTCTACCTGCCGCGGGAGAAGCTCGCGGCCATCGGGCTCTCCGATCCGACGCCGGTCGAGGCGATCAGCCACCCGCGCATCGGCGAGGTCTGCCTCTCCCTCGCCCGGGAGGCCGAAGACCACTATCAGGCGACCTGGGAGATCATCCGGCGCAGCCCCCGCAAGGCCACCAAGGCCGCCCGGCTGATGGCGGCGGCCTATCACCTGTACCTCAAGGCGGTGCTCGAACGCGGCTGGGCCATGCCCCGCGCCCGGGTGAAGCCGGGCAAGCGCGCGCTCCTCGGCGTCGTCCTCCGCCACGGCCTGATCTGATGGACACCGTTCACGTCGTCGGCGCCGGGCTGGCCGGCCTCTCCGCCGCGGTCGCGCTGGCCGAGGCTGGCACCCGCGTGGTGCTGCACGAGGCCGCCAAGCAGGCGGGCGGGCGCTGCCGCTCCTATTACGATCCGGCGCTCGGCCTGACCATCGACAACGGCAACCACCTGCTGCTCTCGGGCAATGCCGATTCGCTGAGTTTCCTCAGGACGATCGGCGCACCGGCCGACGCCCTCGCCGGTCCGGACGCAGCGGAGTTCGACTTCGCCGACCTGAAGACCGGCGAGCGCTGGCGCCTGCGTCCCAATGCCGGGCGGCTGCCCTGGTGGGTGATGAGCCCGGCGCGCCGCGTCCCCGGCACCCGGGCGCGGGATTATTTGGCCCCGCTCGGCATCCTGCGGGCGGCGTCCAGAAAGGCGGAGGGCGCCGGCGGCACGATCGGCGCGCACATGGCCTGCGAGGGCGCGCTCTACAGACGCCTGTGGCACCCGGTGCTGCTGGCCGCCCTCAACACCGAGCCCCGGGACAGCGATGTCGGGCTCGCGGCCCGCATCCTGCGCGAGACCCTGGGCGCCGGCGGCAAGGCCTGCCGCCCCCTCGTCGCCGTCGAGGGCCTGTCCTACGCCTTCGTCGATCCGGCGCTGCGTTTCCTCACAGCCCGCGGCTGCGAGGTTCGCTTCGGGCGCCGGCTGCGCAGCCTCGACCTCGCCGGGGGGCGCGCCGCGCAGCTCGTCTTCTCGGACGGCGTCGAGAGCCTCGGGCCGGAGGACGGCGTCGTCCTGGCGCTGCCGCCCTGGGTGGCGCGGGAGGTGTTGCCCGGTCTCCTCGCTCCCATGGAATTCCGCTCCATCGTGAACGCGCATTTCGCGCTGACACCGAAGCCCGGCAGCCCCCTGGTGCTCGGTGTCGTCAACAGCCTGACAGAGTGGCTTTTCGCCTATCCGGATCGGTATTCGGTCACGATCAGCGGCGCCGACCGGCTCCTCGACGTGCCCCGCGAAGACCTCGCTCGGCAGATCTGGGCCGAGATCGCACAGCTGTGCAACCTTGCACCAGACTTGCCCAGCTGGCAGATCGTAAAGGAGAAGCGTGCGACCTTTGCGGCGACGCCGGCGGAAGCCGCGCGGCGCCCGAAGGCCGAAACCGCCTACGACAATCTCGTCCTGGCAGGCGATTGGACCGCCACCGGCCTGCCATCGACGATTGAGGGAGCGATCCGCTCGGGCCAGACGGCCGCGCGTTCCTTGCGCGCGGGATCTGTCGTGCGCGCCGGAACCCGGACGCGCGGCGCAGCTTGAGGCATGGCGTCCGCCGCGAGGCGGTCGTTTGAGGCGAGGACTATGAGAGAGGCCGTAAGCAAAGTCGAGGCGCTGCAGCGCTCGAAGACGCAGGGGATCTCGCTCGAGGACGTCGAGCGCGGCGTGGCTCAGGCAACCCGCGCCTTGACCGCCCTGGCGCATGACGACGGGCATATCTGCTTCGAACTCGAGGCGGATGCCACGATTCCGTCCGAGTACATCCTGTTCCACCATTTCCGCGGCACGCAGGTCCCCGGCGACCTCGAGGCCAAGATCGGCAGCTACCTGCGCCGCACCCAAGGCCGGCACGGCGGCTGGGCCCTCGTCCACGAGGGGCCGTTCGACATGAGCTGCACGGTCAAGGCGTACTTCGCCCTGAAGATGATCGGCGACGACATCGAGGCGCCGCACATGCGCCGGGCGCGCGAGGGTATCCTGTCCCGCGGCGGCGCCGCCAACGCCAACGTGTTCACGCGCTTCATGCTGGCGCTCTACGGCGAGGTGCCGTGGCGCGCCGTGCCGGTGATGCCCGTTGAGGTGATGTTCCTGCCGAAGTGGTTCCCGTTCCACCTCGACAAGATCAGCTACTGGGCGCGCACCACCGTGGTGCCGCTGTTCGTGCTCCAGGCGACCAAGCCCCGGGCGCGCAACCCGCGCGGCATCAGCGTCCAGGAGCTGTTCGTGACGCCCCCGGAGAGCGTGCGTTCCTGGCCCGGCTCCCCGCATGCCACGTGGCCGTGGACGCCGATCTTCGGCTTCATCGATCGGGTGCTGCAGCGGGTCGAGAACCACATGCCGCGCAAGCGCCGGCAGCGCGCCATGGAGATGGCCCGCGCCTGGGTCAGCGAGCGTCTCAACGGCGAGGACGGCCTCGGGGCCATCTTCCCGGCCATGGTCAATTCGGTGCTCATGTACGAGGTGATGGGCTACAGGCCCGATCATCCGCAGGTTCGCGTCGCCTGCGACGCCATCGAGAAGCTCGTCGTCGAGAAGGCTGACGAGGCCTACGTCCAGCCCTGCGTCTCGCCGGTCTGGGACACGGCGCTCGCGAGCCATGCGCTCTTGGAAGCCGGCGGCCCCGAGGCGGAGGCCCAGGCCCGCGCCGGGCTCGACTGGCTCAAGCCCCGGCAGGTGCTCGACATCGTGGGCGACTGGGCGGCGCGCAAGCCGAAGGTTCGGCCGGGCGGCTGGGCGTTCCAGTACGCCAACGCCCACTATCCGGACCTCGACGACACCGCCGTGGTGGTGATGGCGATGGACCGGGCCATGCACCAGCATGGGTTGGTGGCCGGCATGCCGGACTACAAGGCCTCGATCGCTCGCGCCCGCGAATGGGTCGAGGGGCTGCAGTCCGAGGATGGCGGTTGGGCGGCGTTCGACGCCGACAACAACCACATGTATCTCAACCACATCCCGTTCTCGGATCACGGCGCGCTGCTCGACCCGCCGACCGCGGACGTGACCGCCCGCGTGGTCGGGATGCTTGCCCAGCTCGGCGAAACCCGCGAGACCTCCCGCGCGCTGGACCGCGGCGTGAATTACCTCCTGAACGACCAGGAGGAGGATGGCTCTTGGTACGGCCGCTGGGGCATGAACTTCATCTACGGAACGTGGTCAGTGCTCTGCGCCCTCAACGCCGCAGGTGTCGATCCGGCCGATCCGCGCATCCAGCGGGCGGTTTCCTGGCTGATCCGCATCCAGAACCCGGATGGGGGCTGGGGCGAAGACGCCAACTCGTACAAGATCGACCCGGCCTTCGAGGCCGGCTCGTCCACCGCCTCGCAGACCGCCTGGGCGCTGCTCGCATTGATGGCGGCGGGCGCGGTCGACGATCCGGCCGTGACCCGGGGCATCAACTTTCTCACCCGCACGCAGGGCGCGGACGGGTTCTGGAAGGAGGAGCGCTATACGGCCACGGGCTTCCCGCGGGTGTTCTACCTGCGCTACCATGGCTACCCGAAGTTCTTCCCGCTCTGGGCGATGGCGCGTTTCCGCAACCTCAAGCGCGGCAACAGCCGGCACGTCCAGTTCGGGATGTGAGCCTTTGGGGCCGGCCCGGGAGGCCGGCTCCTCCCCGCCGGATCGCAGCCGCGTTGGACCCTCCCGGCGACCGACCCGCGACCCCCGGTGTTGAACACGTGGCCCCTTCAGACGACGATCCCGCGGAACCGGGCAAATCCGGCGCCGCGCCGGATCGGCCCGCGGCTGGACCGCGGCGTCCGCGCCTGCTTGCGGACCTCGCCGGACTGGTCCACCAGCGCGCGATGATCGATCCTACAGCCCCCGTCCTGGCCGTCACCGGCCTCGCCCGAGAGCGTCGCATGGCGGCGGGGGAGGGGGTCGAGGCCGTAGGTGCCGGCGGCAATCCGCACCGGCTTCGCCAACTCCTCGACGCCCGCGTCGCTCCCGGTTGCCGGGCGGTGATCAGCTTCGGCATCGCGGGCGGCCTCGATCCGTCGCTGAAGCCCGGCGATGTCGTGGTCGGCACCGGCGTGGTGAGCGAGGATGGCCGGCGCGCCGCGGATCTCGATCTGTCGGCCGCGCTCCTCAACATCCTGTCGGGCGTCGGCCCGCGAGTGATCCCCGCGGATCTGGCCGGGGTCGACACGGCCATCCTCGCAGTCGACGGCAAGACCGAATTGCGGGCTACGACGGGAGCGGCGGCCGTCGACATGGAATCGCACGTGGCGGCGGCATTCGCGGGACGGCACGGCCTGCCCTTCGCCGCGCTCCGGGTTATCTGCGACCCGGCCGGCCAAGCGCTGCCGGCCTTCGCCGCGGAGGCGCTCACGGCCGACGGCGAGCCCGACATCGCCGCGGTGTTCTTCGCCTTCGCCCGCGGCCGGGCGCGGCTTGGGGACCTGATGCGCCTCGCCAAGGATTCGAACGCAGCCTTCGCGGCGCTGGGGCGGTGCCGCACCCGGCTCGGACCTGGGCTCGGGCTTCCGGTCCCGGACGCCTGACAGGGCTCGAAGTCGCCGTCTTCGGACGCCCGGCGACGCAGGCCAGCACCGCCACCTCGCCATCCGCGTGCAGCGCCGAGCCGACTCGCTTGCAAGGACGGCGCCGGCTGGCTCGGCGGGCGTCCCTGACGGGCAGTGCACGGCACGCGAAAAGGCGCCGGCCTGCTCGGCCGGCGCCAGTCTGAGGTCACCACGAGATGGCGCGGGGCAGGGAGCCCCGTGCCGGGGGGGAACCGGCTTCAGCCGGCGTTCTTGCTCAGCGACACCGCGACGAAGCGGGTCTGGCCCTTGCCGCTCTTCACCCGCATCAGCACGGCCTTGCGCCCGCTCGATTCCGCCGCCCGGATCTGCGCCGCGACGTCCGCAGGACGGGACACACTCTGGCCGCCGACGTCGAGGATCACGTCGCCCGCCTCGATACCCTTGGCCGCCGCCGGACCGTCGGGATCCACCTGGACCACCGCCACGCCCTGGTCTGACAAGCCGACATCGCCGGCCGGCGCCAGCTGCAGGCCGAGGCGCGGCTGGCCGTTGCCCGAATCCTCGTCACGGCTGGCCATCTTGGTGCCGTCGGTCGGCATCGTGCCCAGCGTCACCGTCGCTGTGTCGGACTTGCCGCCGCGCAGGTAGCTCAGCTCGACCTTGGCGCCGGGCTTCATCCCGGCGATCCGGCGCGACAGCTCGCGGGCGCTGTCCACCGTGTCGCCGTTGACCTTCTCGATCACGTCGCCGGCCTTCAGCCCGGCCTTGGCCGCCGGCGTGCCGTTCTCGGCGTGGTCGACGAGGGCGCCCTTGGCCTTGTCGAGGCCCAGGCCCTCGGCGATGTCCTGCGTCACCGGCTGGATCTGGACGCCCAGGTAGCCGCGGGCCACCTTTCCGTCGGTGCGGAGCTGGTCGACCACCGCCTGCACGGTCTCGGCGGGGATCGCGAAGGCGAGACCGACGCTGCCGCCCGACGGGGACGCGATGGCGGTGTTCACGCCGACCACCTCGCCGTTGACATTGAAGGTCGGGCCGCCGGAATTGCCCTTGTTGATTGGGGCGTCGATCTGCAGGAAGTCGTCATAGGGACCGGCACCGATGTCGCGGCCGCGGGCCGAGACGATGCCGGCGGTTACCGTACCGCCGAGGCCGAACGGGTTGCCGATCGCCACCACCCAGTCGCCGACCTGCGGCGCGGCCTTGCCGAACTGCACGTAGGGGAAGTTCGAGCCCTCGGTGATCTTGAGGAGCGCCACGTCGGTCTTCGAGTCCTTGCCGATCACCTTCGCGTCAAGGGTGCGGCCGTCGTCGAGGGTCACCTGCACGGTCTTGGCGTGGTCGACCACGTGGTTGTTGGTCACCACATAGCCGTCGGCCGAGATGATGAAGCCGGACCCGACCGCGCCGCGCGGACCCTGGTGCTGGGGCTGCATGCCGCCGGGGCCGTTCTGACCGAACCGCTTGAAGAACTCGCGCAGCTGCGGCGGCACGTTCTGGAGGTTGCGGCCCTGGTTCGGGCCATCCTCGTCGTCGCTGCTCGCCGAATCGTCGAGCTTGACCTTCACCGAGACGACGCCGGGCTTCACCTTGTTGACGATCCCGGCGAAGGAGCCCGGCGGGTGCTCGGGGGCTTCGATCGGGGATTTCGGGAGGGCCTGGGCATAGGCCGGGGTGGCGGACGGTAGGTAGCCGCTGCCGAGGGCGCCGCCGGCGATGAGCGCGGCAGCGGCCACGGAGGCGAGGGCACGGCGCGAGGTGCGGCCGGAAGGACGGGTCTCGGTCATAGGGGTCTCAACCTCATGGAACGGATCGGGACGACGCCGGCACCCGGCGCTCGATACGATCTGTCTAGGGACCGGCCCCTGACCCGGGCGTGGCGGTCAAATTACCATTTGGACAGGTCGCGGCGCTTGGCCGGAGCCGGCCCGCGCGGTCCGTGTCCCGCCAGCCCAGTCCCGCCGAGTCGGCGTTCAGCCCTGCGCTTCGGAACGTCGTCACGGCACGTGCCGCCCGTTGCCCGCAGGTCGGGACAAACGACGTAAGGTCCCGCAAGGTCCGGCAGGCACCCGTAGACCACGGTCCTCCACGATGGAGCCGTGCCGGATCCTGGGGTGCGCGATGAAGACACTGCTGGCCGTTGCCGTACTCTTCGGATCGACGATCGGGGTTGTCGCGACCGAACTCGATTCGGATTCTCAGAGCTACATCGACGCAAAGCAAGCCGTCACCGAGCGCGTGCGACCGAAGGGCGTGCAGACGAGGCCTTACGCCGTCCGTGATGTCGACACGCGCCGTTTCGACGAAGGTCCTGCCTTACGGAAGGCCGACCCACTGAGGCCCGGTTTCCGCAACCAAGCCGGGATGTACGTGCCGCCCGACTATTCCACCCACCCGCGCGGCGCCGGGCACGACGGTTTCGGGAGTTCGGCCGAGCCTGGCTCGTACGGCAGCGCGCGTTCACCCAATCCCTTCGTCGGCACCCTCGGCACGCGCCGGTGAAGCCTGCACCCAAAGCGCGCCGCCGTCGGACGGCGCGCGGTGAGACGGGCCGAGTCGCTCAATCCCCGCCGAGCCGGGCCAGCGCCTCCTCGATCTTCGCGAGCCGCGCGGCCTCGGTCTCGCGCCGCTCGCGGTTCTCCTCGATGATCTCCTCCGGCGCGCGGGCGACGAAGTCGGCATTGCCGAGCTTGGCGTCGATCTTCTTGATCTCGCCCTGCGCCTTGCCCTGCTCCTTCCTCAGGCGCGCGACCTCGGCGGCGAGGTCGACCACGCCCTCGAGCGGCAGCGTGGCGACGCTGCCGCGCACCAGCAGCTGGACCGAGTTCTTCGGGGGGGTCTCCGCGAAGGTGATGTCCGAGAGCCGGGCGAGGCGCAGCAGCGTGTCGCGCCAAGCCTCGACCCGCGCCCGCACCTCCGGGATTGCGCCGACCATCGCCAGCGGGATCTGCGCGGCGGCCGGGACATTGGTCTCGGAGCGCGCCGACCGCACCTGGCTGACCAGATCGACCACGAAGCCGACCTCGGCCTCGGCGGATGCGTCGGCGAGGCCACCGAGGTCCGGCCATGTATCCAGGGTCAGGAGGCCGCGCTCCGGCAGGTCCGCTCCCTTGATCACCCACAGCTCCTCGGTGAGGAACGGCATGAACGGGTGCAGCAGCTTGGCGACTTGATCAATCAGGAAGGCCACGCTTGCCTGGGTCTCGGCCTTGATGGCGGGATCCACGCCCTCACCCTGCAGCACGGGCTTGGCGAGTTCGAGATACCAGTCGCAGAAGATGTTCCAGACGAAGCGGTAGGCGGCCCCGGCGGCGTCGTTGAAGCGGAAGGCCTCGAGGGCGCCCGTAACCTCCTCGACCGCGTGGGCGGCCTCGGTGAACGCCCAGCGGTTGATCGCACCGGTGGCGGAGCGCGGGTCGAAGGCCGGATCCAGGCGGCAGCCGTTCAGCTCGGCGAAGCGGGCGGCATTCCAGAGCTTGGTCGCGAAGTTGCGGTAGCCCTGGACCCGGTCTGCGGACAGCTTGATGTCGCGGCCCTGGACGGCGAGGGCGCAGAGGGTGAAGCGCAGGGCATCGGCGCCGACCTGATCGATCAGCTCCAGGGGATCGACGACGTTCCCCTTCGACTTCGACATCTTCGCACCCGACGCGTCCCGCACCAGGGTGTGCAGGTAGACCGTGTCGAAGGGCGCCCGGTCGGTGAGGTGCAGGCCCATCATCATCATCCGGGCGACCCAGAAGAACAGGATGTCCTTGCCGGTCACCAGGGTGTTGGTCGGGTAGAAGCGCGCCAGTTCCGGGGTCGAGTCCGGCCAGCCGAGCGTCGAGAACGGCCAGAGCGCCGAGGAGAACCACGTGTCGAGCACATCCTCGTCGCGGGTCAGCGCCACGGAGCGGCCGTGCTTGGCCTCGGCTGCGGCCAGAGCCTCGGCCTCGCTCTCGGCGACGAACACGCCGCCATCCTCATCGTACCAGACCGGGATCTGGTGGCCCCACCAGAGCTGGCGCGAGATGCACCACGGCTCGATGTTGGTGAGCCACTGGAAGAAGATCTTCTCGTAGTTCTCGGGCACGAACCTGGTCTGCCCGTTGCGCACCGCCTGGAGGGCGCGCTCTGCGAGCGGCTTGACGTTGACGTACCACTGGTCGGTGAGGAAGGGCTCGATGACCGCGCCCGAGCGGTCGCCGTGCGGGACCGCGTGGGTGTTCGGCTCGGTGGCGCGCAGGCGCCCGCGCGCCTCCATCAGCGCGACGACCTCCTTGCGGGCCTGCGCCCGGTCGAGGCCGTGGAGCGCCAGGGCTTCCGGCTCGGGCGAGGTCCCGTCGAGGAAGTCCGCGTTGCCGTCGAGCAGCATCCGGCCTTCGGGATCGAGGATGCTGATCACGCCGAGACCCTGGCGGCGGCCGACATCGAAATCGTTGAAGTCGTGGGCGGGCGTGATCTTGACTGCGCCCGTGCCCTTTTCCGGGTCCGAGTAGGTGTCGGCCACGATCGGGATCAGACGGCCGACCAGCGGCAGGCGCACGCGCTTGCCGACCAGCGCGGTGTAGCGCGCATCCTCCGGATGGACCGCGACGCCGGTATCGCCCAGCATCGTCTCCGGGCGCGTCGTCGCCACCGTGATCACTTCGCCGGTCTCGGTGCCGGACTCGTCGACCACCGGGTAGTCGAAGTGCCAGAGATGGCCCTTGGTCTCGATCTGCTGGACCTCGAGGTCCGAGATCGCGGTCTGAAACTTCGGGTCCCAGTTCACCAGCCGCTTGTCGCGGTAGATCAGGCCCTGCCGGTGCAGGTCGACGAAGGTCTTGAGCACGGCGCGGCTCAGGCCCTCGTCCATGGTGAAGCGTTCACGGGACCAGTCGCAGGAGGCGCCCAGCCGCTTGAGCTGGTTGACGATCGCGCCGCCGGATTCCGCCTTCCACGCCCAGACCTTCTCGACGAAGGCCGCGCGGCCGATCTCGCGGCGGCCGGGCTCCTGGCGCTCCATCATCCGCCGCTCGACCACCATCTGGGTGGCGATGCCGGCGTGGTCCGTACCGGGCTGCCAGAGCACGTCCTTGCCGCGCATGCGCTCGAAGCGGCAGAGGATGTCCTGCAGCGTGTTGTTGAGGGCGTGGCCCATGTGAAGCGAGCCCGTCACGTTCGGTGGCGGGATCACGATGCAGTAAGGCGGAACACCGGCACGCTCGGCACGGCCGGCGCGGAAGGCGTCCGCCTCGGCCCAGGCGGCTGAGATCCGCGCCTCGACGGAGGCGGGCTCGAAGGTCTTGTCCATCATCGCGGGTACGGGCGGGCGCTTGTCCAAACGGGGTTGGCCCCGCTTTCGACCGTCACGTCGCTCCCGTCAACACGCGGACGGCGGCCCGCAGCCGCCGTACCCAGGCCGCCGCCTCAGCGACCGCGTGAGACGCGCTCGATCTCGGCGCGCACGAGGCGCTCGACCACGGCCGGCAGGTTGTCGTCGAGCCAGGATTTCAGCATCGGCCGGAGCATCTCCTTCACGAGATCCTCCAGCGTCCGGGCATTCTGGGTCAGCACCGTGTGGGCCAGCAGGTTGAACGCACCGCTCACGCTGGCATCGGTGGCGGGCGACACCAGCACCTCAGGCCCGGGCTCCGGAGCCCGCACGGCCTGCAGCACAGGCTGCGGGGGCGGGGGCGGGGGCGCCACCGGTTCCGGGACGGGCTCCGGCTCCGGCGCGGCATCGACCGGGTCGTCGAAATCGATCGCATCGAAATCGAGCAGGTCCGGAGCAGGTTCGGGCTCCGGTTCGACCACGCGCGGGCGCATCACCGGTTCGGCAGCCTCCGCGAGGTCGAGTACGTCGTCGGGCTCGGGAGCAGGGGGCGCCTCGGCAGGCTTGGCCGCCTGATCGTCGGCAATGATCCGCCGGATCGACGCGAGGATTTCTTCCATCGAAGGCTCGTGCGCCTTATCGGCAGCCTTGTCCTGGAATTTCGTGTCCGGGATCTTGGGGCTTGCTGCACTCATCGGCAGGCGCACTCGGGCATGGGAGACTGGAAAGCGACCCGAATGGATCGGTGTTCAATCAGTATTCCATGCCGTTTCGTGGCGGCAAGCGCGCTCGCACCACACTCCCCGGGGAAAAGACCTCAGCGCCCGTCCGGCGTGCGCAGGCCGAACCACAGATCCTTGACCTGATCGTAGTGGACCTTGGCGCTGTAGTACTCGACCGGGAGCGCCGTGAAGCGCGCGGTCAGTTGTCCGATCGCCTGAACCACGCCGTAGGAGAAGATCACGCGGTCCCGCTGGGCGACGATGAGGTTCACGCGGGAGTTCAGCAGTTCCTGCTGCGCGTTGAGCACGTCGAGGGTCGTGCGCTGGCCGACGCGGGCTTCCTCGCGCACGCCATTCAGTGCGACTTCGTTCGCCTGAACCTGCGCCTGGGCCGCGATGACCTGCGCCTTGGCGGCCTCCAGCCGGCCCCAGAAATCGACGATCTGGGCGCGGACCTGATCGCGGACCTGATCGACCTGGATCCGGGTCTGGCCGACGGTCTCCTTGGCCTGACGAATCTGAGCGTAGGTCTGGCCGCCCTCGTAGATCGGGATGTTCAGCCGGCCGCCCACGAAGCCGACGAAGAAGCTCTGGTTCGGGCCGGTCTGGTCGTAGGTTTGGCTGAGGGAGCCCTGCAGGCTGACCTGCGGTGCCAGCTGACCCTCCAGCACCTTCACCTGCGACTCCGCCGCGTCGACGGCATGGATGGCCGACACGATTTGCGGATGCTCGCGCAGACCGATGGCGATGGCGGCGTCGAGACTGGCGGGGACGAACCGGTCCAGGGGCCGACCCGGCGCGAGTTGGCGTGGCTCGACGCCGATGTTCTGCCGATAGATGCCGATGCTGGTCCGCAGAGCGGATTCCGCCGCGCTCACCTGCGAGCGGGCACCCGCGAGCCTGGCCTCGGCCTGGGCGACGTCGGTCCGCGTGACCTCGCCGACATTGAAGCGGTCGCGCGTCTGGCGGAGCTGCTCCTCCAAGACCTCGACGTTGTTCCGGTTGAGTTCCAGCGTGGCCGTGTTGCTGAGCACGTTCATGTACGACTGGACGGCGTTGTAGAGCACGGTCAGCTCCGTGTACCGCAGCGTCTCGCGCTGGCTGTACACGGTGGACTCGGCACGCCGGGTCAGGTTGTCGGTCTGGAAGCCGTTGAACAGCGTCTGCGAGACGGTCAGGCTCGCGGTGCTCGGCAGGTACGTGGTTCTGACGGTCCGCCTGGACGTGATGGTCTGGGCCGCGGCGACCTCCGCCGTGCTGGAGGTCGCGCCGGAGCCACCGGCCGACGACGCGCCGGCCACGCCGGAAGCGCCCGCCCCGAGGCCGGACGTGCCCGTCGTGCCGGTGCCGACTCCGGTCGTGGTGCTGCCGATGGTCGAGGCGCCCGTGCTCAGCGCGGATCCACCGGCAGCCGACGACGCGCCGGTGGCGGCCGATCCAGCCGCTGCCGCCGCGGTGCTGGAACTGCGGGTCTGGAGGTACTGGACGCCGATCTGGGCGCCGACATTGACCTGAGGACGATAACCCGACTGCGCGATCGCCACGTTCTCGTCGGTGGCGCGCACGCCGGCGCGGCTCGCGTTGAGGCTGGGGTTGCCCTGGTAGGCCTTGGCGAGTGCGCTCTCGAGGGTCTCGGCCGCGGCCGGCATGGCCGCCAGGAGCGCGAGTCCGGAGACCATGCCGGCCAGCCGGAACGTCTGAAAGCTCGCTTGTGGACGTCGTGTCACGATGAACAAGCCCTTGCGGTCTCTTTCGGTCCGGAAGTCCGAGATGAAAACGGCCAAGGTACGGCGTTTCCCTCGTTTCCGATCAAGCCCGCCCCACTGTCACGCTTAGCGCAAACCGGGCGCTTTGGCTCGCCTCGGCACGGCGAGGACGTCGGAATGTGCGCCGTTGGGGCATTAAGGTGACACATCCGATCGGCGGTACGCTTCGCGCCGCGTTATTACGCTGATCGAACTGTGGAATACGACCTCTCCGAGACTATTCCCGGCTATGAATACCCGTCGCTCTCGTAACGAGGGCAATGGAATCGGAGGGGGCGACCGGCGCTCGCGTCGGGTCACGGGCAAGCTGGGCCGGTTCGGGAATCGGATTCGCGTCAATACCGGCCGACCCCGCCGCCGCCGGTATCGGGCTCGAGGTCCGGCGCCGCATAGGGAGCAGGGTCTGGTTCGCGGGGTGCCCGCGCTGCCGGGCGTTGCCTCGGCGCCGTTCCCGCGAGGGGAGGCGGCGGCTTCGGCTTCGGCGTTGCGCCCGGCGGTCCCATCTTCCCAGGCGGACCTTGCAGCCCGCGGGGGCCGGGCGGTCCGGGAAGGCCGGCCGGCCCGGTGGCTCCGGTCGGTCCGGGCGAGCCCGGTGGGCCACGTTCGCCTGGCGGTCCGGCCGGACCGCGTTCGCCCGGCGATCCGACGGCCCCCTGCAGGCCCGCGATACCCTGTGGACCAGCAATTCCCGGCGGGCCGGCGATTCCTGGGGGGCCGGCGATTCCTGGCGGGCCGGCGATTCCTGGCGGGCCGGGTGGACCCGCGGATCCTTGTTCGCCGGGAGGGCCGGCCTCCCCTCGTGCGCCCGCTTCGCCCCGCGGGCCGGGAGGTCCGACGAGGGCGGGCGCCTGAGGTCCCTGCTGGCCGCATTCGCCGACCACGATGCTGCGGGCCTGCTTCGGCGTCCGCAGCGTGGCGACGCAGGTTGCCGGATGGTACACGACGCGAAACTCGAAGTAGCCGCGGCTGTCGGTTCGCTGCGGGAATCGGCCGTCGAGGGTGATCTCCGCCCCGTGGTCGTCGGCATAGCCGATGATCCAGAGGTCGCCGCCCGTGATCTTGGCCGCCTCGATGCGCATGTCGGCCCGCGCCGGCAACGCGCAGGCCGCCGACAGGATCAGCATCGACCACAAGGCCGGGCGGCGCTCGCGCCGTGCGCGCATGGCAATTCCTACAGTCGGCCCGACAGTCACAATGCCATCTCGCGCGGACTAAGCAATAAATTGCGGAGGAAGTTGGATGTGGAAAGCGCGACCAGAGGAGCGGTCCTGTCCGAATTAGGTATTCGTCGGCTGCGCGGCCGCGCCGCTAGCGTGGGGTGGCGGGCGTCCCGAGGATGCCCCGCCGCGGGCTCGGCGCCCCGCGATCGCGGTGTGAGCGCTGTGCGCAGGCCGCGAGGCCATGTGCCGTCTTCGCGGGGGAGGGTTCGACCGTGGACGAGAACGATCCACCCTGGGACGCCGATCCCCTGTGGTACGACCGGACCGAGTACGGGCCTCCGCCAGGCCCTGTCCTCGAAGTCATGGCTTGGCTGTTCCTGCTGATGATCGCCGGCTGCGCCGGCCTGGTGTGGCTCTATGGGCTCCCGGATCGCCTGTGGCGCGCGGCGACGCGCCGGATCCTGCGCCGCCGGCCGGCGGATATTGAGCGCTTCTGAGCCGGCGCGGTCGGCCGGTCGATCGGCCTCGTCGACGATCACGGGTATTCCGGCACGGTGATGCCGGGGTCAGGCGGCTGCGATCCGCCCGACGCACAGGACGGTCTCCAGATCGTGTGCCGGCATCGGCCGACCGAGGTGGTAGCCCTGCAGGAACGGACAGCCCATCGCCTGAAGGATGTGGAGGTCCTCGGCCGACTCGACTCCTTCCGCCACGACCTCGAGTCCGAGCAGACGGCCGAGGCCAAGGACGGCGAGGACGAGCCCCCGCTTGTCGTCGCAGGTCCCGAGCCCGGTCACGAAGCTCCGATCGATCTTGATCCGATCCGCCCTCAGCTGCCGCAGCGAGGAGAGCGACGAGTATCCGATCCCGAAATCGTCCAGGGCGACCCTGACCCCGGCGCGGGACAGCGCCTGCAGCTTGTCCTGCACTGCCCCGATATCGAGGGCGGTCTCCTCGGTGATCTCGATCTCCAGCATGGTGGGCGGCAGCCCGAGGCGGTTCAGGCGCTCGATGACGATCTCGTCCACCGGCACCTGCGCCATTTCCCGGGGCGAGACGTTCAAGGCCACGCGCACGGTCCCGAGGCCGCGGCCGCGCAGGACCTCCAGCATCCGGCAGACCTGCTCGAGGATGTAGCGCAGCAGCGATTCGGTGAGGCCCGCCATCGCGGCGGCGGCGATCAGGTCCGGCGGCGCGATCCAGCCGAGTCGCGGATGCTCCCAGCGCACCAGCGCCTCCAGACCCACCAGCGTCAGCCCGTCGGCGGCGTAGATGGGCTGGAACCAGACCTGGGGGGCGTTGTCGACCAGGGCCTGCGACAGGTCGCGTTCCAGGTCGCGCCGCATCTGCAGCCGCTCGCGCAGGCCCGAGTCGAATACCCGGAACCGGTTCCGGCCGGCCGCCTTCGACGCGTAGAGCGCCTCGTCGGCACAGCTCAGCATCTCGGTGAGGCTGGGTTCCGAACCGGCATGGACGCCGATGCTGACCCCGAGACGGCCCGCGTCGAAGCCGTCGAACGGCTTTGCCACCGCGGCGATCAGGTCCGCCGCCATGACGCTGTATGGCACGCCGGACGCCGCGGGATCGTACAGCACGGCGAATTCATCCCCGCCGAGCCGGGCGGCGAGGCCCTGCTCCGGCAGCGCCTCGGTCAGCCGGCGCGCGACCTCGACGAGCACCCGGTCGCCGGCCTTGTGACCGTAGACGTCGTTGACGAACTTGAAACCGTCGAGATCCAGCAGCAGCAGGCTCAGCGTCCCGGACAGGAGCCGATCCTCAGCCGCCTGGAGGAAGCCCGCCCGGTTCAGGAGGCCGGACAGGTCGTCGTGGGTGGCACGCCACCGCATCTCCTCGACGAGGGCATTGGCGCTCGCATGGGCCTCCGAGCGCGAGCGGGCGAGGGCGTTGGCCTCGTTCTTGAGCCGGCTCGCCTCGCGGAACACCGCCTCGCTCCGGAACGCCGTGTGCGTCAGGGCCAGGAGATAGAGCAGCACGCAGGCCGCAAGGCAGTTCCGGTCGAAGTCGCCGGTCACGGCGAGACACATGGTGACCGACAGCAGCGGCAGGACGATGAAGCTCAGCGGGATGCGCGCATAGGCGGTCCCGTGCGTCACGGCCCCTGCGGTGATGCCGCAGGTGATGGCGAGGTAGAACAGGGTCTGCGCGGAGGTATAGCCCTCGCACAGGAGCGGCTGGCAGGCCCAGACGGCGCCGGACAGGAAGGCCGCGCCCGTGCAGGCGCGCAGATGCCGGTCGATGGAGTGCACCGCCGCTGCGGCCATGGCCGGCGGCATGTCGGCGGTGAGCGCCAGGCCGACGCAGTGGGCTCGGCACAGCACGATCCGCAGGAGATTGACGCTGGTCGAGGCCGCGAACCAGACGGCCCCCACGGTGCCGTGGCCACTCCGATACGCGACGAGCAGGCTCGCCAGCCCGAGCAGCATGTTGACCGGGATGGCCGAGAGGACGCCCCCACGCAGGGCCTCCAGCTGGTCTCGCCGGATCAGCGAATCCCACCGGGGATCCGCTGGGTCGAGCGAGTCGCCGAAGCCGGGGGACTTCAGAGCGGATGTCTCCGGGGCCTGAACGATCATCACACGTCCACTCAGATCTGAGGGACTCATGACAGCGAATCGTAAGATATCGTTCAACGATCCTCGTTCATCGCGCCGGCGCCCGGGCGTTTCGGGGCCGGTCCCCGTCGGGACGACAGGTCGCAAGCCATTCCGGCCGCGGCACCGAACACCATATCGGCTCTCGGCCCGCTCACGGGCTCGGGATCGACCATGCCCCTGACGCGCGACCTGCTCGAAATCCGGACGATCTATCACGAACCGGCGGTGAGCGATTTTCCGGCCGGTCGGGCTATCCTGGCGCGCTTCCCCGAAGCCGCGCTGATCCCCGTACCGTCCCATTGGAACATCCCGGACCTGCACGGGAATGCCGGGTCCGTTGAGGATTGGGTGCGGATCAAGCGCTCGACGCTGGTCCTCGGTGTCAAGAAAGGCCTCGCGATGCGTCCAAACGGGCGCAGCGCCCACTTCATCGCGCCCTCGACCTCGAACGGCTGCGCCATGGCCTGCGCCTATTGCTACGTGCCGCGCCGAAAGGGGTTCGCGAACCCGATCTCGCTGTTCGTGAACGTCGAGCAGGTCTGTGCCGCGATCGGCCGGCATGCCGGGAGACAGGGCCGCCTGACGGAGCCGGATCCGATCGATCCGGATTTCTGGGTCTACGACATCGGTGAGAACGGCGACCTTTCGGTGGATGCGGCGGTGACCGACGGCGTGCGTACCCTGATCGCGCTGTTCCGGACCCTGCCCAACGCCAAGGCGTCCTTCGCCACCAAGGCCGTGAACCGTGACCTTCTCGCCTACGATCCGCAGGGGAAGACGCGTATCCGCTTCTCGCTCATGCCGGAGCGGATCGCCAGGATCGTGGATGTGCGGACCGCCCCGATCCCGGAGCGGATCGCGGCCATCGACGATTTCGTGGCCGCGGGCTACGAGGTTCACGCCAACTTCTCGCCGGTGATCCTTTACGAAGGGTGGGAGGACGACTGGCGGGCGCTGTTCGCCGAGATCGACGACACCCTGTCGGATGCCGCCAAGGCGCAACTGAAGTGCGAGATCATCATGCTGACCCACAATGCGGATCTGCATGCGGTGAACCTCGGCTGGCACCCCAAGGCCGAAGACCTGCTCTGGCGCCCGGACATCCAGGAAACCAAGGTTTCGGAAGGCGGTGGCAGAAACCTGCGCTACCGCGCGGGCTGGAAGGCGACTTGGCTCGCCCGGTTCAAGGCCCTGCTCGCCGAGACCCTGCCGTATTGTACGGTGCGCTACGCGTTCTGAACCTCCGGCCGTGCCCGACGTTGGCGCGCCATCGGAGGGGAGTTCGGCCATGTCCACGCATGAGATGCACATCCGCGAGGCGGTCGCCCTTGCCGAGGCCAACGTCGAGGCCGGCGGCGCACCCTACGGTGCGGTGATCGTCCGCGACGGTGCCGTGCTCGTCCGCGCGGCCAACAGCGTCCATGCGACCAACGATCCGAGCGCCCACGCCGAGATGGTGGCGTTGCGCGAGGCGAGCCGCCTGCTCGGCCGCCGCGACCTCGGCGACTGCGTGATGTATGCGAGCGGGCGCCCATGCCCCATGTGCCACGCCGCGATGCGCCTGGCCGGCTTCAAGGAGGGCTATTTCGCGTTCTCGGCGGAGGAGGCCGAGTCGTTCGGTGCCGGAAGCGCGACCGTCTACGCCGAACTCTGCAAGCCGCTCGATGCGCAACCGATGCGCATCAGCCAGCTCCGCCCCCCGGGGGATTCGCCCTACGGCGCATGGAAGGCCCGACGCAACCGTTGAGACGGTCGCGACCGCCTCAATGCGTCCAGGGCGCCGTGCGGTTGAACTTGAAATTGTCCGAGTAGGACAGTCCCTTGCGCAGGGCGTGCTTGGCCGGCTGCTCGACCCGGTAGGCGATGCCCTCGCGCTTGGCGTAGGCGACGGCCTCTTCCTCGGTGTCGAATTCCAGGCGCACCTGCTGCAACATGTCGGAGGATCCGTTCCAGCCCATCAGCGGATCGATCTCCCGCGGACTGGTCCGGTCGAATTCCAGGATCCACAGCTTGGTGCGGGCGAGGCCCGATTGCGTGGCATCTCGAGACGGACGGAAGATGCGGGCGCTCGGCATCTGACTCGACAAGCTCCTGATCGAATGGTCGGGGCGATAGGATTCGAACCTACGACCCCCTGGTCCCAAACCAGGTGCGCTACCAGACTGCGCCACACCCCGACTGCCACACGGCCCCAATGCCGTAGCGGTTCCGCCGCTCCCCCGCAAGGCACGGCCGGTCGCGGAGTGCCGCTGCCGGATCGAGCCGACCGGCATCGGAGCCGTCTCCCCAAGCCCTCTCCTCACTTGTCAGACAAATCGAGACCCGTTAGTCCAATGCTGGGACGAGGGCCGAGATGTCCTGCCGACGAGCCGGCGCCTGCCATCACTGGGGGGTGGAGGATGGTGCGTCTCGGAGCGCCCGCGGGATGCTTCCGGCCCTCGTCACCCTCGGGCGCGGCACCTCGACGAGGTGGCTCCGCGTTCACGCCGCCGGCGTCTGACGAGCGGTGCGGGCATGCGCATCCGGTACCTTGCCTGCGGGAGCCAGTACCGTGACGATCGCCTTGACCGGAAAGGATTTTCCCCGTGTGGACACCGAGCCCGCGCTACCCCGACCCGGCGGTCGAGATCCTCGACGCCAGCTTTGCCCGCTACCGCGTGTTCAACGCGGCGGTGGAGCGGCTCGCCACCGGATTCCGCTGGTGCGAAGGTCCGGTCTGGTTCGGGGATGGTCGCTACCTCCTGTGGAGCGACATCCCGAACGATTGCATCCTGCGCTGGGACGAAGAGAGCGGAGCCGTCGGGGTCTTCCGCAGGCCGTCGGGCTTCGCCAACGGCAACACCCGCGACCGCAACGGCCGGCTGGTCACCTGCGAGCACGGCAACCGCCGCGTCACCCGCACCGAGCAGGACGGTGCGGTGACCGTTCTGGCCGACGCCTTCGAGGGCAAGCGGTTGAACTCGCCCAACGACGTCGTGACCGCGGCCGACGGTGCGGTCTGGTTCACCGATCCGCCCTTCGGAATCGGCGGTTTCTACGAGGGCACGCGCGCCGAACCGGAATTGCCGCAGAACGTCTATCGCCTCGATCCGGTCACCGGCATCCTCGCGGCGGTCGCCACGGACATCGCCGGTCCCAACGGCCTGTGCTTCTCGCCGGACGGCAGCGTCCTGTATCTCGTGGAATCCCGCGGACGGCCGACCCGGCGGATCGTCGCCTACGTGGTCGTCGGCGGCCGCGTCCTCCGCGACCGGCGGGTGCTGATCGATGCCGGACCGGGTACGCCCGACGGGATCCGGTGCGACGTCGACGGCAATCTCTGGTGCGGCTGGGGCATGGGCGACGACGCCCTGGACGGCGTGATGGTGTTCAATCCGGACGGGCGGCCGATCGGACGCATCCGCCTTCCGGAGCGCTGCGCCAACCTCTGCTTCGGTGGCCGGCATCGCAACCGTCTGTTCATGGCCGCGAGCCAGTCGCTCTACGCCCTCTACGTGGAGGTGCAGGGCTGTCCGGGGGGATGAGGCCGATGCCGCGCCATCACGGTGGGCGTCGTGCTTGACCGGAGCGCTGCGCCGACCCACTTCCCGTCCGCCGGGGGCTAAGCGAGACACCAGCCGATGATAGACCTTCACTACTGGCCGACGCCGAACGGCCACAAGATCACGATGTTTCTTGAGGAGACAGGGGTTCCATACCGAATTTACCGTGTCAATATTGGCAAAGGTGAGCAATTCAATCCGGAATTCCTCAAGATTGCCCCCAACAACCGCATGCCGGCGATCGTCGACGATGAGCCGTCGGGTGGCGGCCCGCCGGTCTCGCTGTTCGAATCGGGCGCGATCCTGCTCTACCTCGCCGAGAAGACCGGACGTTTCATCCCCTCCGATGTGCGCGGGCGGGCCGAGGTCCTGCAATGGCTGTTCTGGCAGATGGGCGGCCTCGGGCCGATGCTCGGCCAGAACCATCACTTCTCCCAATACGCGCCAGAGAAGATCGAATACGCGATCAAGCGCTACGTCAACGAGACCAACCGTCTCTACGGCGTGCTCGACCGTCGGTTGGCCGACCGCACCTTCGTCGCCGGACCCGACTATTCCATCGCCGACATGGCCTGCTATCCCTGGATCGTCCCGTGGGAGAAGCAGGGCCAGAACCTCGATGAGCATCCTCACCTGAAGCGCTGGTTCACGGCGATCGCCGAGCGGCCTGCCACGAAGGCCGCGTATGCGCGGGCTCCGGAGGTCAACCCCGATTACGGAAAGACCATGAGCGAGGACGCCAAGAAGGTGATGTTCGGCCAGACCGCCTCGAACACGAAGCGCTGACCGGCCCATGACCGAGGCCCGGCCTGCCCTGCCGCTGGAGGTGCTCCACCGCGGCTGGAACACCTTCGGCATCGCCACGCTGACCCTCGCGGACGGCAGTACCGTGAGGCGGGTGCTGGAGGACCATGGCGAGGCGGCATGCGTGCTGCCCTACGATCCCGTTCGGCGCGTGGCGCTGCTCGTGCGGCAGGCGCGGGTCGGCCCGGCCTTCTGGGGCGAACCGCCCGATCTCGACGAAGCGCCCGCCGGGGGGCTCGACGGTGCCGCCCCGGAGGCGACCGCGATCCGGGAGGCGATGGAGGAAGCCGGCGTGCGCCTGCTGCATCTGGAGCCGGTGGCGCACGCCTACAGCATGCCGAGCATCTCCTCCGAGCGCCTGTGGCTCTACCTCGCCCCCTACGAAGCGGCCGACCGGGTCGGACCTGGTGGCGGTCTGCACACCGAGGGCGAGCAGGTCGTTGCCTTCGAGGTACCCCTGGCCACGCTGGCTGATCTGGCCCGCGCCGGCCGCCTAGCCGATCTGAAGACGCTGGTCCTCATCCAGGCCCTGATGCTCCGCAGCCCGGAGCTGTTCGCCGCATGACCCTCCCGCCCGACCTGCCTGAACCGGACGTCCTCGCGCGGATGCTCGCTTTCGCCGAGGAGGCCGCCCCGCTGGCATTGTCCATGCGGGCGGGCGGCCTGGACATGACCAACAAGGGTCCGGATCTCGGTCAGGCCCTGACCGAAGCCGACCTCGCGGTCAGCCGGTTGCTGCACGCGCAGTTCGGCCCCGACCTGATCGAGGAAGAGACGGCCGAGGATCTCGGACACGCGGCGGCCCGGGCCATGCTGGCCCGCGACGCCTGGACCTTCGTGGGCGACCCGATCGACGGCACCCGGCCCTTTGCGGGCGGCCTGTCGGGCTGGGGTGTGATGGTGGCGGCCTGCCGCGCCGGCTGGCCCCGGGCCTGCGTCATGAGTTTGCCGGCCTGGAACGAGGACCGCTCCCGGCCGTCGGGTCCCTCGGCGGCGGAGGCGACGGAGGGCATTCTTCTGGCGGCGAGCGGCGGCCGCGCCTTCTGGGCACCGACGCGCGGTGGCCGCATGACGGCGACCCTACAACCGCTGGATCGTTCGGAGCGCCGGACCGGCCATGTCGGATGGCTCTCGGTCACGGCGCAGCGCTACACCCTGGATTACGGCCGCGGGTGGTTTCCCTGGAGTGAGGGCGGGGCGATCTCGGACGCCGCCCTTCTGGCCACCGGGCGGCTCGACGCGACACTCAGCAACAACAGGCTGTGGGATCTGGCCCCGATCCTGCCGTTGTTCGAGGCGCTCGGCTTTCGTCTGTTCCACTGGCCCGACCTGGGCGATCCGCCGGCCGCCTTCGTCGACCTGTTCGACGCGGAGCTGTCGGCTCACGACGATCTCTGGATGGTGTGTCGGCATCGGGACCAAGCGGCGGACCTCGCAACTGCGATCGGGAGGGTCGAGCCGTCATCGCCGCGGGTCTGAGGACCGGTCGGCAGCGCGGACGCCGCCGCCCGGCATTGTCTCCCCGGCCTCAACTGCGGTGGCGCCCCGGCGCTCGCACGCTCCGGAGCACCATCCTGGACCGAGACATCCTGAGCGACTGGTCGTCCCGCACCTGAGCGGAAGGGCGGCACACCTCCCATGGCGCGCCGCCCCTGCCTGTTCCCGCGATACGATCAGTTCAGCGCCACGTGGGCCGGCCGGCGCTCGGCGCCGACCGTGACGTCGCCGATCATCAGGCCCATCGGGCCGGCGGTGACCGGCACGGTCTCGCCGTCATGGATCTTGCCCGAAAGCACCAGCTCGGCCAGGGGATCCTGGACGTTCTTCTGGATCACCCGCTTCAGCGGCCTCGCCCCGTAGGCCGGATCGTAGCCCTTGTCGGCGAGCCAGGTCTTGGCCTCCTCGTCGACGGCGAGGGTGATCTTGCGCTCGTCGAGCAGCTTCTGCAGGCGCCCGAGCTGGATCTCGACGATCGCCCCCATCTCCGACCGCGCGAGGCGGTGGAACAGGATGATCTCGTCGACCCGGTTCAGGAATTCCGGCCGGAAATGGCCCCGCACCACGCCCATCACCTCGTCGCGGACCGCATCGGTGTCCTCGCCCGCGGGCTGGTTCACCAGATACTCGGCCCCGAGATTCGAGGTCATGATCAGCAGCGTGTTGCGGAAGTCGACCGTCCGCCCCTGGCCGTCGGTGAGCCGCCCGTCATCGAGGACCTGCAGCAGGACGTTGAAGACGTCGGGATGCGCCTTCTCGACCTCGTCGAACAGGACGACCTGGTAGGGCCGCCGCCGCACGGCTTCCGTGAGGGCGCCGCCCTCCTCGTAGCCGACATAACCCGGAGGGGCGCCGATCAGCCGGGCGACCGCGTGCTTCTCCATGTACTCGGACATGTCGATGCGCACGAGCGCCGTGTCGTCGTCGAACAGGAAGCCGGCGAGCGCCTTGGTCAGCTCGGTCTTGCCGACGCCCGTTGGCCCGAGGAACATGAACGAGCCGATCGGCCGGTTCGGATCCTGCAGGCCGGCGCGGGCGCGCCGGACCGCGGTCGAGACCGCCTCAACTGCCTCGCGCTGGCCGACGACGCGCTTGGCGAGCGCGTCCTCCATGGCCAGCAGCTTCTCGCGCTCACCCTCCAGCATCTTGTCCACCGGCACGCCGGTCCAGCGGGAGACGACCCCGGCGATGTGGGCGGGGGTGACCGCCTCCTCCATCATCGCGTCGCGGCCGTTCTCCGACTTGGCGTCGGCCTTGGCCTCGATCTCGGCGAGCTGCTTCTCCAGGCCCGGGATGACCCCGTAGGCCAGTTCGCCCGCACGCTGATACTGGCCCTGGCGCTGTGCCGCGGCGAGTTCGTTGCGCGCCTCGTCCAGCTTCTTCTTCAGGCCGGCGGCCGTGCCGAGCTTGTCCTTCTCGGCCTTCCAGCGGGCGGTGATCGCCGCCGAGCGCTCCTCCAGGTCGCCGAGTTCCTTCTCCAGCCGGACCAGACGGTCGCGGGAGGCGGAATCGGTCTCCTTCTTGAGCGCCTCGCCCTCGATCTTCAGCCGGACTATCTCGCGGTCGACGTTGTCGAGTTCCTCCGGCTTCGAGTCGACCTGCATGCGCAGGCGCGAGCCGGCCTCGTCCATCAGGTCGATCGCCTTGTCGGGCAGGAAGCGGTCGGTGATGTAGCGGTTCGAGAGCGTCGCCGCCGCGACCAGGGCGGAATCCTGGATGCGAACGCCGTGGTGCTGCTCGTACTTCTCCTTCAGGCCGCGCAGGATCGACACCGTGTCCTCCACGGTCGGCTCCGACACGAAGACCGGTTGGAAGCGCCGGGCCAAAGCCGCGTCCTTCTCGACGTGCTTGCGGTACTCGTCGAGGGTGGTCGCGCCGACGCAATGCAGCTCGCCCCGGGCGAGGGCCGGCTTCAGGAGGTTGGAGGCGTCCATCGCCCCGTCGGCCTTCCCGGCGCCGACCAGCGTGTGCATCTCGTCGATGAACAGGATGATGCCGCCCTCGGCCGCCGTGACCTCGGAGAGCACGCCCTTCAGCCGCTCCTCGAACTCGCCGCGATACTTCGCCCCGGCGATCAGCGCGCCCATGTCGAGGGCCAGCAGGCTTTTGTCTCGCAGAGACTCGGGCACGTCGCCGTCGACGATGCGCAGGGCCAGCCCCTCGACGATGGCGGTCTTGCCGACGCCCGGCTCGCCGATGAGAACCGGGTTGTTCTTGGTGCGCCGGGACAGGACCTGGATGGTCCGCCGGATCTCCTCGTCGCGGCCGATCACCGGGTCGAGCTTGCCGTCGCGGGCGGCCTCGGTGAGGTCGCGGGCATACTTCTTGAGCGCGTCGTAGGCGTTCTCGGCCGAGGCGTTGTCGGCGGTACGGCCCTTGCGCAGCGCGTTGATCGCGGCGTTCAGCGATGCGGGGGTAACGCCCGCCGCCTGAAGCGCGCGGCCGGCCTCGGATTCCTTCTCGACCGCCAGGGCGAGAAGCAGGCGCTCCACCGTGACGTAGGAATCGCCGGCCTTCTCGGCCGCCTTCTCGGCGGTGTCGAACAGGCGCATCAGCTCGCGCGTCGCCTGCGGGGCGGACGCGTTGCCGGACACCTTCGGCTGCTTGGCGAGCCACTGCTCGGTCTGGGCCAGAGCCACGCGCGACTGGCCGCCGGCGCGGTCGATCAGGCCCGCGCACAGGCCTTCCGGATCGTCGAGCAGCACCTTGAGCAGGTGCCCCGGCTGAAGCTGGGGATGTCCCTCGCGCATGGCGAGGTTCTGAGCCGCCTGCACGAAGCCGCGGGCGCGCTCGGTATATTTTTCGAAGTTCATGAACAACCCTCCCGTACCGGCATCCGCCGCCCGATGAGAGGCGCGGCGCCACCGAAACGTCGCCCTCCGGCTCTCCGCCGCACGAGGACCCCGGCGCCATTGGCGGCCGCCGGTAGCCGGGATGTGGTGTTGCAATTGCGCACCACAAGGGCCGGCGAAGCTCTTGCGCGACACCGCCATTCAGGGTCACGTTCGGCGCATGACCGCATTGATTCATGTCAGCGCCCTGTATCGCTATCCGGTGAAGGGCCTGAGCCCCGAAGCCGTCGAGCGTGCGGATCTCCAGACGAGTGGGTTCTTCCCCGGCGACCGGCTCTACGCCATCGAGAACGGTCCCTCGGGCTTCAACGCGGTGGCGCCCCGGCACCAGCCCAAGACCAAATACCTGATGCTCATGCGGGACGAGGCGCTCGCCCGCCTGCGAACCCGTTACGACGACGCCACCGCGACCCTCACCGTGGAGGGGCACGGCGAACCGCAGGCCTTCCGCCTCGATACGGAAGCCGGGCGTGACGGGCTCGCGGCCTTGATGAAGCGGTTCGTTCCCGAGAGCCTGCGGGGTGAGCCCAAAGTGCTGACCGCGCCGGCCCAGTACCGGTTCACGGATTCGGCCACCGGCTACGTCTCACTGATCAACCGGGCGAGCGTGGCGGCGGTCGAGGATTATCTCGGCGCGCCGGTCGATCCGCTGCGCTTCCGCGGCAATCTGCTGGTCGACGGGTTCGAACCCTTCGCGGAATTGGAGATGGTCGGGCAGGTGATCGAGGCGCCGAGCGGGCTGAGGCTCAAGATCACTAAGCGGACCGTTCGGTGTGCGGCCACGAACGTCGACCCGGTCAGCGGCGTGCGCGATTGCGACATCCCCTGGACCCTCGACGCCCGCCTCGGCCACCGCGACCTCGGCGTCTATGCGGAGGTCATTGCCGGCGGGGCGCTCGCCAAGGGCGATGCGCTGCGCGTGGTGGGTTGAGCGAGGAGGGCGGTTGTGACGACCCGACCCCTCGGCCCGAGGCGCCGGGTCATCGCGACCGTGCCTTCGGAGGCGGTCGCAGATCCTCGAAACAGCTCCGTCGCGCCTGCTGCACATCCAGGGCCGCGTGACGCGGACGGGCTCTTCCCGATCCTTCCTCAGAGACGCGAGACGTAAGTCGCCAGGTCCTTGATGTCGGCCTCGCTCAGCCCCTGCGCGACCTCGTTCATCGCGGGATCGTAGCCGGGCCGGGCATTCGATTTGTAGCCCGTCAGCGCCTTGGCCAAGTAATCCTCCCGCTGGGCTCGGATCCGCGGGATCGCGTCCCGACCGGCGAGGTCGGGCCCATGACAGGAATTGCACTGGTGCTTGGCGACGAGGGCCTGCGCCCGCTCCGTCAGGGCCGAATCTGCGGGCGCTCCGGAATGGGCGGGCGCCGGCAGCGTCGCCACCGCGTCGGCATAGGCGCGCAGGTCGTCGTCGGAGAAGCCGGCGGCGACGTCGTTCATGGGCGGCGCTTCACGCTGCTTTTCCCGGAACTGGAACAGCTGCGTGACGACGTAGTCGGGGAGCTGGCCACCGAGCGAGGGCACCCCCTCGGTCTGCGACGTGCCCGCCCCGTGGCAGCCGATGCAGGGCGCGAGACGCTCCTGCATCGCGGCATCGGGGGCGGCGACCGACACGCCCGCCCAGAGCCCTCCCAGGGCTGCAACCAGCCCCCGGATGGCGCGGGTCCGTGACGGTCGGCGCATCACTGGCCGTAACTCACGCGATAGATCGCACCGTTGTAGTCGTCCGACACGAGCAGGGAACCGTCCTTGGCGACGAGCACATCGACAGGACGGCCCACGTATTTGTTGTCCTGAAGGAAGCCGGTCAGGAACGGCTGCACCCCGGCAACCTTGCCGTCAGCCCCGGGCTTGGCCACCACCACGTCGCCGCCGAGCTTGGTGGTGCGATTCCAGGACCCATGACGGGCGACGAAGATCGCGTCGCGGTAGGCATCCGGGAACTGCGTGCCCGTGTAGAAGCGCAGGCCGAGCGAGGCCGTGTGGGGACCGAGAAGGGCCGCCGGCGCAGTGAATTCCGAGCAGGAATGGCCCCAGCCGTATTCCGGATCGGTGAACGTGCCCTGGTGGCAATACGGATAGCCGAAATGCTGCTTGCCTGGCTCGGTGAGCACGTTGAGTTCGTCGTTCGGGATGTCTTCCGAGACCCAGTCGCGGCCGTTGTCGGTGAACCAGAGCTGCTTGGTCTTCGGGTTCCAGTCGAACCCGACGGTGTTGCGCACGCCATGGGCGATCACTTCGGCATTCTTGCCGTCGAGGTCCATGCGCCGGATCTGCGCATGGGTGTCGGGGGGCATCACGATGTTGCCTGGCGCGCCCACCGGCACGTACAGTTTGTTGTCCGGGCCGATGGCGATGAACTTCCAGCCATGGGCCTCGTCCTTCGGCAGGTCGTCGTAGACCAGGGTCGGCTTCGCCATGCCGTCGAGGTGGTTGGCGATGTCGTCGTAGCGCCAGATCTTCGAGAGTTCGGCGACGTAGAGGGCGCCGTCGTGGTACGCGACGCCGTTCGGCCGGTGCAGCCCCGTGGCGATGGTCTTGACCTCGCGCTTCCCGTCCTGACCCGCCTGCGGCAGGACCGCGTAGACCTTGCCGACCGTGCGGGTGCCGACGAACAGCGTCCCGTCGGGCGCCTGCGTCATCTCCCGGGCGTTGGCGAGGCCGCTGGCATAGACCTCGATCTTGAAGCCGTCCGGCACCTTCAGCTTGTCCAGCGGCAGCTTGGCGGCGGCGGTCGCCAGCGGCGGCCCCGCGACCGGCGCGAGCTTGGCCGCGGCGCCGCCCTCGGGGCGGCCATAGAGGGCCGAGCCGCGGTCGGCC
>NZ_JBFUGA010000051.1:0-41489 GCF_056403155.1 Methylobacterium sp. P3_A11 | reverse complement strand
GACAAGTTCTTGCCAATCATTTTCAATACATCGGCATAGAACTCCAAAATGTGCTTTGATCCGGAGTCTTTGGTTCCGAATTTTCGCACAAGTTGGTTTATTAAAGTGCGATTACCAATAAGAAAACGCTCAAGCTCTCCGCGTCTACGAATGAATTCGGGAAGCATCTTATTTCGATCAAGCCCGATGATGAGCGAGGCAATGGTCAGCAACAATACCGGCTGCTGTTTTCCTGTCCAACTATAGAAATAGACCGCCGGGTGAAGGCCCAATGAAGAAGGCTCATTGCTCAGAAGAAGTTGGACAACACGTCTTGTACGAGACAGGTACGATAGAGTAAGCTTACCATCTACATCATCTAACTCTTTGCGAGTGTCGTTACACATTCTAACAAGGTCGTAGACCATTCTTAGCGATGTTGAGCTATAAACGGCGCCCCCTAGGGGAAGATCCAAAGACTTGATCGGGTATTTAAGACTTGGTTCGAATATAAGCCTATGTATTGTCGAGGCTTGTTTCTTTATATCATTCTGTATATCACTCGGAAATGTTGACCAATAGCTATGACCTGTGCCGCGTCTAATAATAGAACGTGCTGCGATGGCACTTGGCTTCCTCCTGCTCTCAATTAACTCTAATTCTTGAGGCTTGATTTGAGCGGCGTGCTGATTGATCCTCTTAAATGAGTCTTCGGCGACCGTAGCATCTCCTCGAACCCATTGTAGTTGTAGAGATGTGGTTGCAAGCCGACGCGCTTTGGCGACGAACTCGGCTCCATATGCAGACGGGTTCCTAGGCGCGTCGAGATGATCTTTATAGCTACCAATCTCTTTCAACACCTGCTCTCTGGTGCGCTCGGCAACCCGGAGTTGATCCTCGGGTATCGAATGGCCGAAGAACTTTTGGGATATCTCACCATCCCCATAATCGTCCTGGACCCATGATATCAAGGCACTTAAGCGGTGAGACCCATCGATGATAAATAATAAATCCTTATTCTTCCATAGAATTACGGCCGGTATCAATTGACCTTCAAGGAAGCTCTTGATTAGTCCTACAACTCGCTTGGGATCCCACTCTGATGTCTCTCGTTGAAAATCAGGCTTCCGCAAACCAAGAAAGAATAGTTGATCCGTCTCTAATTCTCTAATCTCAATTGATGGCTTAGTTGGCGCTTCATCACCCACGCCGCTAACAAGGAAGTCTTCTCGAATAACCAAAGCATCTAGATTGACTTTAACGCTCACTACCAAACCTCGCCATAGTGCTCTTACGAAGCCGCGTGACTATCCCAACACAGGTGTAGGCTATTGCGAACTAGAAATGCCCTTCCGTCTTAATTCAGTAAACCCTAGCAAGACGATGGCGTGAGACGGTTTCGCCCCATGATCCGCGTCTTATTAGGGATGCCGACGCAATTGCGAGACAGTATGGTGAGTAGGTCTAGAACCATATGAGACGGTTGGCGCACTGATGGCTACCTATGGCTATGCAAGGGTAAGTGCATCTTCTCAGAGTCTCGCCATTCAGCAAGAGGCATTGCAAGCCTCAGGTTGCGATGTGATCCGATCCGAAAAGGCCACGGGCACGAAGCTGGAAGGCCGGGCCGAACTGGAAACAATCATACAGTTCGCGAGAGCCGGGGATTCGATAACTGTTACACGGATCGACCGCCTCGCCAGATCGGTGGGGGACCTTGCCTCTATCGTGTCTCGGCTAGAAGCGAAGGGTGTTTCCCTGAGGGTCCTTGAACAGCCAGTCGATACGTCAACGGCCGCCGGACGGTGTTTCCTACAGATGCTTGGTGTGTTCGCCGAGTTTGAAACGGCCATCCGGCGCGAACGGCAGATGGAAGGCGTGGCGAAGGCCAAAGCCGAAGGCGTCTACAAGGGGAGGAAGCCATCCATCGACGCGGACCGGATCAGGGCGTTGTCTGCACAGGGGATGGGAGCCACAGCCATCGCCCGGGAACTAAATGTGGCGCGGGCGTCCGTCTACCGTCTTCTGAACGGCGCCACCCTTTCTCCCGACTGATAGGTTGCGTAGGCTCTGGGGCCGATCATCGTGGCTGCGGTGGTGTGTGGCCAGATACCCCGCTTGGGGAGGGACAGATGCAGCGCCGCCAAGTTCTGTCTCTAACCRCAGGTTTGACAGCCCTACTCATTCGCGGACCGGCGAATGCGAAAGTAGCTCATTATCGCATCGCCTTAGTTCATCCCACGCGCGCTACCACAACAATGACAATAGATGGCGAGCAGATTTTCAAATCTTTTATAATCGAACTAGAGAGGCACGGATTTGTCGAGGGCACAAATCTAACAATCGATCGGTTCAGCGCATATGGCGTTGCCAATAAATATCAACATATCATAACAGATGTCATCGATACCAATCCAAATCTCATCGTTACCGTTTCAGATCGAATGACGAAAGGTTTCGCGCAACACACTAGCACCATTCCAATTGTGGCATTGATGACAGATCCTGTCGCGCTTAATGTAACTCAGTCCCTTGCTCATCCAGAATACAACGTGACCGGCGTTGTCGTAAGTCCCAGCAGGGAAATCTGGCGCAAGCGTGTCCAATATTTGAAGGAGATTGCTCCGAACACTGACCGTATCTTTGTAGTGGCGGCGCGGACCTTCTGGGAAACCCCTGAGATCGTTAAAATTAGAAATGCAGTTGAAGAGGGCGGCTGCATCATGGTTGGGCCTCCGGTCGAAAGTCCTCATCAAGAACTCCAATATCGTGCTGCATTTGCAGACGCCGCAAAAGCTAAGTGCGCATGTATCGTGAGCACGTCGGTTGAAAATACAAAAAACAAAGAAATTATTGTAAAATCGGCCGCCGACTTCAAAATGCCAGCCATCTATCCATTTCGGGATTATGTTGATATTGGCGGCCTTATAGCGCATGATGTAAATCTAATAGATCTGTATAGGAAACTCGGTTCGGAGGCGGCTGAAATTCTTTCAGGAATACCAATAAAAGAAATCCCTTTTTATCAGCCGTATAAGCTTAGATTGGTTATTAATGTCCGAACGGCAAATGAAATGGGCCTAAATCTACCAACGAATTTACTCGCGCGGGCTGATGAGATTGTGGATTGAACACAAGTGTCTTCGGTGCATACATCAGGGTGTAGCGACTTCGAAGTCTATTCCACTGTGCTCATAGGTGGCATCCCATTCCCCACCATCCTGCAAGCGGAAGCCGAAGCACAGAGCCCAGTCGAGCCAATCTGTTGCTTCCTGCCAATCATAGAACTCACCCGTGTCCGTGAACGCCCGGTCGAATGTCATCTGGAACCGTGCGTAGCCTGTGATGGTGGGAAGTGGGCCGTTCTCGAAACTGACCGATGACAGTTCGATGGCTTCTGCCTGGATCGCTCCCCTCGGGTTCAGAAGACCGCCCGCGTAATGCTCCGACTCCGGTTCGATCCTGGCATATAGCAACGGTTCGACAGCCCTCCGAACGAACGCCCACTGATCCTTGGGCCATGATCTTCGCCTTCCACGGTCCTTCCATAGCTGTTCGCATTGGAGGAGGGCTGATGGGAGGGCGGGTGCTGGATCCTCAGAAAGGAGAGGCGAACCGTTCTTCAGCCTGACCATGACGGTGTGGATGTGCATAGCGGGACTGTAGCACAAGGCCGCTACGCCGACGATGGCCGTTGAACGTTTGAGGCCACACATGACGAAGCTGTAGGCCGGCTCACCGCCGTAGCCCACAACGCAAATCACAGCTTCGTTACCCCAAAATTAAAGTATTGACGCTTGCAATTCAGTAAATACGGCACATACTCGGCACCTACAGGAAAATATATATTGGAGACTTGTCATGTTAGGTCCCAGTGAGACTGAATTCATAAAATTCGACAGCCGTCGTCAATTCTCAGGAATTGAACAGAGCCCATTCGTGTTTGAGCATCGTTTGCAAGCCAACCCTTTAATGAAACGTGATAATTTGCGCGAACTTTGTAGATACATGCAAGACAATAAACATTCTTATTTCTTACAGAACAAAGCCTCACAAAAGAGTGTTTGGGGAGATGCGACGAAGAGCGCGACTCTTGTCGAAAGCTATGACCAGCTGGAGTCTGGCAATGTCTTGATCCTTCTTAAAAGTGTGCATAGTCATCCGGACTATAAGAGGCTTTTGGAAGAGTTTCTCGATGAGATCGGGGACATCTTGGGCGTCGACATGAAGAAAGCATACCGAAGGCCCATTTGCACGATCATCATTGCCTCTCCTCGGCGCATTACTCCATATCATATGGACGACGCGCATAATCTACTTTTGCAAGTATGCGGGCGTAAGGATTTCTACGTCTTCGATGGCACGGATCCAGAAATCGTCACTTCCGAAGAACGGGATGCTTTCTGGAACGGCGAGGTTGATGCAGTCCACCTCACTGATGCCAAGCAAGCCAAAGCGACACTCTATGATCTACGGTCTGGCACAGGCATTCATGTGCCTCTCTTCTATCCACATTGGGTTCAAAATGGAGACGAAGTCTCAGTCGCGGTTAGCATGAATTTCCAGTCAGTCAAGGATCGCGCCTTAACTGTGCACTCATTCAACGAATTCCTACGAAAACGAGGGCTTCATCCCACAGCCCCAGGACACAACCGGCTTGTCGACTTGTCGAAAATTGTGGCATTCGGCGCTTTGTCTACGCTCCGTGAGTTGCGAAGGCACTAAAGCCGGACCAAGATGCTACCGGCCTTGAACCGGCTTTCGATCCTGGTGTGATAGTTCGGATGAGTTGTCCCTTCGGATCCAGTCCCGAAGGTTGCTGTTGGGATAGGGGCGCGACGGCTGATGCACGTTTCTCCTGACCAGTCTGAGGACGCGGCCCATAACCCGATCCAGAGGGATGTGAGTAGGACCGCTATGACCGCCAAAACCGCGCTGATGGATAGCGTAGATCGGATCATTCCCTATTCCATTCGGCCGGTCGTGTGAGTGACTCTGGGCTACGCTGCCTTCGAGACACAATCCGCGCTTCCTCAGGGATCAGGCGAAACGATGCAAGGTCCGTCCTGGCGTGCCTTAACCGTTACGAGCCATGGCGGGTAATGGCGCTCGGATCGAGCTCACCAAGGCCGGACCATACC
Organism: Methylobacterium sp. P3_A11; assembly: GCF_056403155.1. Taxonomy (NCBI): domain Bacteria; kingdom Pseudomonadati; phylum Pseudomonadota; class Alphaproteobacteria; order Hyphomicrobiales; family Methylobacteriaceae; genus Methylobacterium; species Methylobacterium sp. P3_A11. The sequence continues at coordinate 36,369 of NZ_JBFUGA010000051.1, read as the reverse complement.
CCTAAGGCCGGAGGAGCCATCCGTGAGCTTCGAAGCTATCACGGAGGACCCTGAAAGATCACGGAAGGATCATGGAGCGATGGTTCCTTCCAATTTCTCCATAGCTGTTCACACCGGAAGATAGCGGGTGGGTCAAAGGGCTGGGGACAGACCAGTGGCTCATTTGCGACACTGAAACACTCAGACACAAACTGTCATTATGCGGCTTTCACGAATGGAAGGAATCCGGCCTATTGGTCCGAGCCGGTATTATGTATTCAGAGGCGGCAAACTTGGCCGGCGCAGAGAACAAGCTGTCGTCCATTCTCATGAGGTCCATCATGAGTAGGAAAGAAACGCCGATCTGGGTCAAACGCTGCATTCAGCGACGCATGGCAAAAGGGAAGATCACCGAAGCTACGGTTCGCGTGCTGATGAAGCATAAGCGATTTCACCAACTGGTCGAATGCGAACTGACATCCCCGAATAACGTCGTGCCTTTCTCAGGAGTGAAACGACAGAGAATGCCAGAGCTTGGATTGATATAGGCGCAATAAGTTGGGCGGCATAGGTGAGGGAGTATGCCAGTGCCGCCTATCCCAGACCGTTCGCGTAAAAGCGGGACAGGGACATTCTGCAAAATGTTTTGGACCTAAGGCGACAGACTGCCTCGCACGACGCATTCAGGACGGGAGCATAGCGCGCGATGGTAGGTTGGGCTCCCTCTGCCTTGAAGGCCCCTCCGGACTAATCTGGGCGATCTTGCGGGTATCGTGGGGTGATTGTGTCCCTCAGACGAAATCAGGCCGTAGAAACGGTCCCAGAAAGCGGTAGGTGACGGTACAGGCACCTTGGAGCACCGGAGAGGAATGTCTCGCTCTCGGATGCCCCTATCGTCTTCTACGCCGCCTTCAACGTCTCACCGCCCTCAAAATGGCGAGGATCCCTGAGCCGTTCATTCAGCATGCCTAGATGTCCGACTATCTGGTCTCGTTCAATGGCAATAAGGTAGCGCGCCACCAAGTCGGATCACGTCGCGATATGGTTCGGTACCAACTTTCGGAAACTTAGCCGCTCATTGTTGGCGCGTCGAATAAGTTCCTCCGTCTCAATATAGTAGACGTTTTTATTTTTCAGTCTGTCGCGGATCAACTTGAAAGCCTCATTAAGTTGAAGCCGAAAGGATGGATGCGGATCACCCAATGTCGAAACGATCCACATCCAGACCTCATTCTGCGGGAGCCAAGCGACCCGGCTCAACGGCCTCCAAGTGCTTGCTGACTTTCAACGTCATCGCAACGAGACCACCGGCGAAGGTGCATCCAGCTAAGACGAGCAGGCCAGCCGAGAAGTTGCCCGTCACGTCCTTGAGGTAGCCCATCACGAACGGTCCCGCAAAACCTGAGAGGTTGCCGATTGCATTGATCGCAGCAATGCCAGCGGCAGCCGAGGTCCCAGTTAAAAAGGCGCTGGGTATGGGCCATAGAAGCGGTGGAGTGGCCGAAACGCCAATCTGGCTTAGGCAGAGCAGACCAAGCACCAGAATCGGCTCAGAGACCAGCGCCGAACCGGCGACGCCGACTGCGGCGAGCACCATGGCGAAGCAGACGTGCTCTCGGCGCTTGAGGGTGCGATCAGAGTTGCGGCCCAGCAAGACCATGCCTACGGCGCCGAACACGAACGGTAGAGCAGACAACAGGCCAGTTTGGAAGTTGCTGGCGCCGAATCCTTTCACAATGGTGGGTAGGAAGAACGCCACCCCGTAACTTGCCGCGTTCAGGCAGAAGTAGACAAACGAACAGGCGAGCACCCGTGGGTCAGACATTGCCCTGGTGATGCTGACGTGCCCGGCCTTTGTCTTCTGTTCTTGCTCTGTTGCGAGGCGCCTCTCAAGCCAAGCCTTTTCGTCGTCCGCAAGCCACGTTGCCATAGCTGGACGGTCCGTCAGATAGAAGATGACGCCGATAGCCATGAGGATCGACGGCACCGCTTCCAGAATGAAGAGCCATTGCCAGCCGTCGAGACCACCACCAGTCAGGTTCAGGAGCGCCCCAGAGACTGGCGCGCCGAGGATCGAGGAGAAGGGGATAGCCAGCATGAACAGAGCGACGACCCGGGCGCGGTAGACCGAAGGAAACCACAGGGTCAGGTAGAAGATGATGCCGGGAAAAAAGCCTGCCTCGGCGATACCGAGAAGGAAGCGTAGGCTGAAGAACACCCATTCGTTGGAAATCCCGGTCAGGGAGGAGATCGGACGTATGAAGGCGAACAAGCCCGAAACTACGCCCCAACTGAGCATAATGCGGGCAATCCATAGTCGCGCACCAAAGCGATCCAAAGCGAGGTTCGAAGGAACTTCGAGCAGGAAGTAAGAGAGGAAAAACAGCCCTGCGCCAAAGCCATATGCGGCTTCCGACATACCCAGTGCCGAATTCATCTGAAGTTTTGCAAATCCAACATTGACGCGATCGAGATAAGCAACAAAATAGCACACAAATAGAAACGGCATCAGCCGCCACATTACTTTGCGAATAGTGATGTTCTCGATCTCGGCCATGACAAACACCCTCTCGGTATTTTTTGAACCGCTCTTCAGGCTTCTAGAACAGGCCGCGGCCCTATGCCGACCCTGTCAGAACAAGCCGAGCAGCAAGCATCCGAGAACTGCCAAGATTACAGCACTGGCGATAAGAGTGCCTTTGGTCTCATTGAAAAATGGATTGCGTCCCGGGGTTATCAGACTCATGGCTACCTCCCATTCTTTTGCTGAGAGTGCGCCTAACCCCGAGCGAAGTCACTGAAAAAATCAGTGACTCGCTGCTGCAAAGATTACATTACAAGACGTGACGTTCCCGGCCCTACTTATGGCAGGAATAACTGTGGCGATCGCTAGCTAGGCGACTGAGGCGAGAACGGTTAGGATACAAGGCAAAGAGTCGATCGTTGCTCTGGCCGCTGCTAACCATCTTGCTCGCCTCTAACCGCATCCTAGACGATCGGTGCAACTTTGCGATCAGCAAAGAGAGACCGATTTCGTTATTGCAATGGGCTTGTTGACCAAGACCGCCTCAGAACCGGATCTAGGACCTCTGAATAGTAAGCCGGACCAGCAACCCAACCACGCACAGGGCATAAGGCCACAGTCCTCACAACTATTCAACTTGGGCTGCTGTAATCGCGAGGCAGATGGTTTGAGATGGTGTTTCCCACTCCTCCACGACCAGCGCGTATGATTTGGGATCGGCAGGGCAGCAATCGGCCCGCCACCCTGCCATAATGGTTTAACGTCCTGACGCAGCACCGCTCTTGCTGGTTCCCGCTCCGGCATTGTCTGGCTTGAAGCCGGACGCATTTGGCGGACCCTTCATGCGGCCGTCTTGATTGGCCGTCGTGTCGGGCGTCTGAGAGCCGGCAGTGCCTGTGGTTTCAGCCTTGCCAAAGCCCGCAGCATTGGGCGAGCCCTGCATCCGAGGCGTGTTTCCGGACGTGCCAGTGGTCCCGCTGTTTTCAGCCGACCATGCCACGCTTCCCATCGACAGCAGGGCCGCTGCCCCAATCAATGACGTCCTTCGCATCATAACCTCCGTTAGCGTTTCGCGATCACTTTGTTTCGCGACCTATGTGTCAACGCCTCCAAGGGACGGCTGTTCATCGCTGCTGCTGCTCACGACCCTCGGATCATCGCTGTGCTCCCGAGGAGACCGGTTGATCGTCTATCAGGAAGACGTTTCGCCACGCCGTCTGCAAGGCTTCGGGACCGTGATTGCATCTTCGGTGACGCCATAACCGATAGCGCCTCGCCAAGTTGTCCGAAGCTAGGCAGTTCGCATCCTGAACGATTGCCTGACGGCCCACCTCCCATCTTCACAAAGAGTCCAGACCGGCATACCTTTAGGTGGGCCGATGTCTCAATCGTATCAGAACCTTACATGCTGACCGACAAGGGAGGGCCATCGCATGACCACTGCTGCAATGCCCCCTTCGCAAGAATCAGATCTTGGCCCCCATTACCTTGTCCAGTTCATTGACCTCGAAGGCAATGTAGTCCGGATGGAACGTCTGACTGCCGCCACCGACGAAGAGGCATTGGCTCTCGCGTCCGCGATGGCGAATGGTCACGCTATCGAACTCTGGGACGGCCTCAGGTTCCTTGAGCATTTCGACTCCGCCTCCACGTAAACTGAATTACAGGTCGTCGGGAACGAACGCCGTTTCGAGCGTTGAAGTAGGATCACGTCTGTTAGCATTTGGCCGTTTCGTTGCGAGCGGACAAGCTTGGGGTCGACTTTGCCTTGGCGATCTACTTTTTCGACCTACACAGCGACAGCTTGTCATCCTGGGATGATGATGGGCGAGATTGCGCCGAGCCTGAGGGGATCATTCAGCACGCTACCGAGATGCTAACGACCGCTCTGGAAGGCGTGAGAGACAATCATGCGGTAGTGTCGGTGCGCGATGCAGACGGCATGTCCCTTCTGACAGTGACACTCAGCCGAAGCTCAGGGCTGCGCACCGAATGGGCCGTCCGACATCGCGCTGAAACCGATGGTCAGGCTTGAGGGCTCAAAGGACGGTCCCGAGCCATCCTGAGGGCATCGTGTGTCATCGTGCTACTGGCGGACAGATCCATGCTCCCTAGCGATCCTATGAGCCTACGGACCATCAAAGCGTTGGGTGTGGTCGGAAGGCTTGAATGGTGCCCCTGGCGACCGACGGAGCGCCAGTAACGATCGTGCGACGCTATTATGCACCCCGGTAAAGGCATCACAGAGGGGATGACGCCCTGCGATGCTCCCTGACCGCTTAAGCCACGCTCAATTCGCCCCGGCATTCACAACAGGGGCAATCCCAAAGCCGTTCTTCAAGCATGTCCAGCTGTTCGGCCGACTGATCCCGTTCAATGCCGATAAGGTAGCGTAAGAGAGTGACAGCCCTTGAGGCTGCGGATCAAAGTCGATCAAGAGGGTGGGGTTGGGGACGACCAAGACAATCTGCCAGGACCTCTCATATGGCCCCCGTTGTGGATCGCCCCTACCTATTTAGCCCACGTAGTTTCTGCCCATGACCGGCAGCGCCCCCTAGCACCGATCCACGCTCCCTAAGGGCCATGCGGGATGATGCAGAACGGTGAGAGCCGAGGCCAATAACTGTTGTGACCTCTGAGGCGTAACCGTTCTCGGACTGGGGGCACCAGGACCGGCTCACTATCGCTAAGGCCGATGATCCAGCCGGACGCTCTAAAGGCGCCACGGACGATCCTAAGCGATCCTATGGGCACGCTGAACCGACCCCGAACAGAGGCGGATCGACGGATGAGCGCTTACGGACTGGTAGTCGCCGTCCCTGCCATTCCCGTTTCGGAAGGCCTCGGTGATATGACGCGAATGGATTGGCCGTTAGAGTCCAGTCCAGATCGTGATTGCTGAGACAGCGGTAGGGCTGGCGTTGTCCGCTGATCCTGAGCGGCATGAGCCCTTGGCCCATACCCAATCCATAGGATGGTGAGGACGGCTCAGACCAAGGCTAATCCAACGCCTAAGGGCAGCGTAGACCGAACCGTTGCCTGCACCCGTCTGACTCCCTCGCTATCGATCTGTGCCCTTTGAGGATCGATCTACGCCTACTCAGGGATGGTGTAGAGGGACGCAATGGTAACGGGGGCTATGGCAACAACTGTTATTGATCCTAGCGGACAATGGCCCTCAGAATGGACGCACCAGGGTCGGTAAAGTCCCCCTAAGGAAAGGGACCGGCCGATGAGTTCACGGGCGCCAGGAACGATCTTGGACGCTCCTGAGGGCACTGTGAGTTCATATTGCCCTTTGAAGCGTCGTTAGATCATGCTGCCATATTGTCCGACCAGCCATCCTTCCGCGAATGAAATAGGTTCTCCATAAGAGCTTCGTACTGGATGCCTGTCTCACTCTGATCTAGAAGGATCAGATGGCCGGCAAGGATAAGAGCCTCGGAGATCATGGCCGCGTACTGGCGCTTGATCCGGCCAGTCTCTTCCAGATAGTGCTCAATATCACTAGCCAACTCATCCAGTTCGTATGCGATGCGCCTGTACTCTTTTGCTTTCTCACCATTAGACAGGTAGTAGCGACGATCCGCCTCGTTTCCTCCCCTAAACAGCATCATACGCAAAAGATACGTAGAATCGCTATTCTTGCCCCACTGGTTGCTGTGGAAATCCTCTGAGATAAGGCCGTAGTCGGGATTAATCATTGTTGTAAAGTCCTTGAGTATCGTGATTTTTGTGAAAGGATGGAAGGCACCGATTAAAACGCCGATATTTTTCCAGCGCCTTCCGAGTAAGTGGTTAGGATGTGTCGGAAAACTAAGCTGCGTCGTCCGTGTAATACCTACTTCTGTAGATCTTGAGATTGGCCATTAAGCGGTCAACTTGTTTAAGCCTTTCAATGGGGGATCTAGCCGTCCTTGCCGCAGACCTTAAGTGTTCCCACATAAGATCTAGCGGAAGGTTCAGGTCTCTCAATCGCTCATACAGTGCGAATATCCCATCATGACCTTTGCCCGGTAACGTACCAATCATGAACCATTCATTCATTGCCTGTTCAATACTACATTTCTGATGCTCCGTGAGGGCCAAAAACTCTTCCGTATAACTGTTATTGTATGTGACGTTCTGGGGCTCCGGTTCCTCGATAGGCGGAAGGGATAGAAGCCACTGATTCACGTCGAGTGGTGTTCTCCCAGGTCCTGAGTGATGGTGGAAGAAGCTGTGCCCGGATGGTGCGCGGCATGGGAGATGAAAGAGAGAATAAGGACCCCTCTTACTCATATCGATGCCGTGCCTCTTATGGTTGCCTCCTATGGACAAACGGTCGTTCTCGCTGGCGCTTCCTCTCCCGTTCGGCTTCGCCGGTCCCTTATTCTCCCCTCGATATCCCGCATCCTCAATAGTCTGGATGAGGGCCTGGATGATCGCTGTGTATTCAGGGATGAGCATAGGCCGGGTCGTCGGGATGTATGCGCGATAACGGAGTTCATTCTCGGAGTTGCTATAAGTTGAGTATGTTACCATCTGTAAGTCACTGAATATATCTGATAGATTGGCGGGTTCTAGCTCACTGTCGTCAAAGTCCAACATGATGCCAGACGCGAACACAACGTTGAGCTTACCTCTCTTTCCACTGCCTACCCATAACGGATTGTAAAACGCCGGGGACACCAGTGGGATGTCGTCTTTTCTTGGATATGACTTATTGCTCTGTCTCTTGAGCCAACTGATGTAAGAGGTCTCCTTTTTAGCTATGACCTTACCGCTGCTCCTCTTAAGTGCCTCAAACCAAGTGGATCTATAATGGGCGACGAAATGATCTATATTATATAAGGTATTATCGTCGCCATCTGAGTCACTAAAGAAAGCGACGTTCTCCATCATGTCCACGCCGATTCGGTCTATAAACTCGTTGATCTGCCGCGCCTTATTCTTATTGACATTGCGTGATTGATTCTTCCGATCATTGTCACTCTTGAACAATCCAGGTCGTCCACTGTTACCGGCCGAAGGCTGATTGAGCGCCAGCGAAATGCACAATGATCCCTCGAAGATACCAGACAACCATTCTGCATGGGTCCTAGACGGCACAACCCATATCCGCTCACGACTCATATCACCGTCGCGCATCGAAGTTCGGCTGATGGCTTGGTAGATATTGTGACAAGCGAAAGAGATAACTTGTTTTTCGTAAGGGAAGTCGTATTTCTTCGACAGGAACTTACCAGCGACAGGGGAGTAGTTCATAGCTGGAACGACGATCGCGTGGTCGATGTGCCGGTATTTGTTTAATCCGTGTGATCGCCCCGAAATCATACAACTGTTATCCGACTTCGATAGCACACTTGTGTCTTTTATATCATTGTTCTCCAAACTGATGTGCTGTCGACCCTCCATTGCGCTCGTTGCAGACGATATGAACCCGTCGTACCAGCCCATGTTCTTATTGCGTGACGCCTTAGAAAAGTTGCGCTCAAGCCCCCAATAGATCTTAGTCTTCTCATATCCAGTGTGCTTCGTGAACTTAAGTCGTTTCGTAAGATCGGTATCTTCTTCCCACTTTACGCCCTGCTGTTCCCACAGATGATAATGTAGACTCTCAGGGAATCTGGCTGAGAACACAGTAGCACCACCAAAGGCCGACATAAGATGGGGGTGCAGAACAGAGAGGCAATACAGCTTCCTGTTCTTCCCCTTCCGCCCAATCAATTGTTCATAGTCTGACTTGAGAGTGAAACAATCGAAATAGGGATTGAGTATCTTCTCGGCCGCACTCTTGACGATTTCTCTATAAGCATCTTTGTTTCGATTTTCTATGATCGCCGTCAGTGCTGTATCGTTGATCGACACAAGACGTGCGTAGGGAGATTCATCCGCAATCAGCTTGAGATGGTCGGTGAATAGCTGATGACTGTCGTGGAGATTGAGTTCTGTAGGATGATAAACATCTAGCGTTTCGTCAACGTAACAATGCCACTCACTTAAGTCTAAGTCCGCCGACAGATTACAGAGGGTAGCGTGGCAGATGACGACAACTCGGCCGGAGCCTAGTGAAACGTTCAGCAATGCCCGCTCAACATCGATACGGATAGAGCCCTTGCTATTAAGTCTACCACGTTTCGAGTGGTAGACTTCCATAGGTACCCCCGGAAACAGTTGGGAGAAACGGCTTTGATAATCATCACAGGCGTCGGTGGATGGGCCTACTATCAGTGACTTGAGTCCCGCTAAATATCGCGTTCCGGCTTCTTCAAGTATTACACCAGTTTTATTGCTTGATGTTGGCCCTGAAACAAACTTAGATTTCATATCATTCTCAGTAAATGTACGCGCAACATGACAGCCCCGCTTTCATCGGAGCGTTGATAATGAGCGACGATGTGGAAATAGGCTCAGACAAACGCCTTGAGCCGCGGATCTACCTCCGATAATCCGGCAGGTACGACACGGGTATATACTAATATTAACGTTTTGTCAACATATAGGTGAAGTTGTGCTTAAATCAACTGTAGATTTTTGTTTTGATACAACTGTTATTTCTGTCTCAGCCAAATGGCGATTAGTCGGCGGGTATGACAACTGTTATACGCATTGCCTTGGTGTGACACTGGGATATCGTGATACGGCTACCTCTCACCATTTCACCGTCTGGGACGCGCTGAGACACAGGTTCAACGATAGCCCTAGGTTGCCCCTTGACGATCACATGGAACTCTCACACATACGGCACCACGGTTGTCGAAGGGGTGTCGCAGGAGGGTGACTGTACGGTTGAGCTATGGTTTGTCGATGATAAACTTAGAGTTCAATCCTCTCTCGCAGCACCAGAAGCTTTTCCGATCTTGCACTCCGTCCGGACGATGCTACGGGCTTCCTGACAGGGTCTGTCACGGACTGAGGCGCGCTGCGGCCGCCCTGCCGACAACATCCGCTGAGGGGGGACTGCGGACGTGAATTCGACGGCCCTGTTCACCATGCTGGGCCTTGTCGTCGGCTGGGCCGTCCTGGCCGGCGCCGCCCTCGTGACGGGCCGGATCGCGACCTTCGCGTTCCTGATCCTGACGCTGATCGCCCTCTATCTCTACGTGCCCTGGGTGCGGCTGCGCGCCAGCGGGCTCGACGGCTCCAGCCGTCCGGTCCGGTTCTGGACCAATGTCGCCATGTTGATCGTCAGCCTCGCCGCCTGTCTCGCCTTCGCGATGATGCTCGCCCGGCGAATCGGCCTCATCTGAGCGGCACCGGTGCCGCCTCCGCGCGGCCGTCCCCAACCCTGGCCGGATGACCTGGATCGAGGCAGGCCCGGGGCCGGCATCGCTCCGGAATCCGGTTGCGGACGCCGCGAAATGCCCCGAACGGCCACGGCGTGGCTTCCCTGGTCTTGGTCCAGGCCAGTATCGCCTAACATGTGTTACGTGGAAATGGCGGCGTGATCCCGGAATTTGTCCAGTCGATCACGGCCAATAGCCTGATATGGTGCGATAAAACGGATCTGTTCGAAATCTGAGCGATTTAAATATCTTCGCAGATCGAACTTCGGCCCCGAAGCAGGGTTGGCCAGGGTACCAGGCGCGCTGCTCCAGAGCGCACCGCGCCGGCGGCCGATGGTGCGGTGCCCGTGAGCGCGCCGTGCCTCTCGCGAGGGACAAACACGATGTACTATCACGACAAGCGGCTTCAGTACCCGGTCAGGGTCGACAGCCCCGACCCGATCTACGCCCGCATGCTCCAGCAGGCGATCGGCGGCATCGAGGGCGAGATCCGCGTTTGCATGCAGTACTTCTTCCAGGCCTGGGGCAACCGCGCTCCGACCACCAAGTATCGCGACATGCTGCTCCACACGGCCACGGAGGAACTCGGCCATATCGAGATGCTCGCGACAGCGGTGGCGATGAACCTCGAGACCGCGCCCACCAAGGTGCAGGAAGCCGGGGCCGCCGATGCCATCGTCGGCGCTGTGATGGGCGGCGAAAATCCGCGCCACATCGCCGAGGGCATGCTGCACAAGACGCTGCTGTCCACCGGCATGGCCGCCTTCCCGGGCAATGCGGACGGCGTGCCCTTCGACATGAGCCACGTCTACGCCAGCGGCAACATCGCGGCCGACATGTATTGCAACGCCGCCGCCGAGAGCACCGGTCGCGTCCTCGCGGTGCGGCTCTTCAACGCCACCGACGATGCGGGCATGCGGGACATGTGGAGCTTCCTCATCGCCCGCGACACGATGCACCAGCAGCAATGGCTGGCCGTCATCGAGGAACTCGGCGGGGACGAGGGCACGCTGCCGATCCCGAACTCGTTCCCGCAGGAGCAGGAGAACCAGGAGTTCAATTACGCCTTCTTCGCGACGTCGTCGGACGGTGCACCGCCGCCGGCCGGGCGCTGGACCCGGGGACCCTCGCTCGATGGCAAGGGCACCTTCAGCGTGGTCCAGAACCAGCCGATGGGCGAGGAGCCGGTGCTCGGTCCGGCACGTCCCGATAGCGGGGCGGAGAGCCAGCAGATCGGCTGACCCCGCGGCGACCCGGCGGCCGTTAGGCCCTCCGGCGGAGGCCGGATGGGCGTGCGGTCGGCCGCCGCGTCCCTGAGTCTCCCGTCCGCCGGCCCGGGTTCAGTGCTTCGTCAACGTCTCGACGACCGTGCCCGGCCCGAAGCGCTCCGAGAAGCGGGCGAGCCGGCTCCGACTCGGCTCGTCGAGACCACCGGCATGCGCGAAGGTCGTGAGCGCGATGCCGACCAGAAAGCGGGCCTCCTCGGCCGTCACGGCGCGTCCGCTCAGGGTGCTGGCCGCGCCCCGCACCGCGAGGACGGCCTCTTGGAAGGCGGGGTCGTCCTCGAGGTCCGAGACCCGGGTCATGGCTGCGATCCCGCCTTCTGGCCTGTCGCGCGGTCATAGCGACCGGGGCTGATCTTCGCAGCGGTAAGATCTTTCCCTCGGCCGAGGCAGCTGCGATGCCGCGACAGGTGGATATTCGGCGCGTAGATCCTCATCGAAATCGTTCCTTCCGCTCCGGCTCCGGCCAAGATAGGCGATCGTTCCCGCATAGATCAATTCTGAGATCTGTCTGATCCATGATCTATGTTGCGGCATCCAAGGGGTATCCGTGGATTGATCGTCGCATCGGTGTTTTCACACCCCTCAGGTGATCGACTGACATGCTCGAACGCTCGCCCGAAGCGGACACAATCACCACGCGGGTGCCTCGGCTCCCCGGGAACGTGCAGGATCATCTCGGCCATCTGCTGGCGGCGACTTACGCCCGCCACACGGTCGAGCCGACGATCGCGGTTCGCTTCGCCGCGTTGCTGAGGTTGCTGGACGGTGCCTTCGGCCGGGTCGAGGACAGCCGGGAGGCGGCGTTTCAGGCCTCGCTCCTGGCTCTGGTGCCGAACCTGCAGCGCTTCGCGCGCTCGCTCCTGCGCAGCCAGGGCGGCGCGGACGACCTCTTGCAGAACACGCTCCTGCGGGCCTGGCGCTCGCGCGCCAGCTTCGCCCCGGGCACGAACCTGGAAGCGTGGCTGTTCACGATCATGCGCAACCAGTTCTACAACGAACACCGGAAGCGCGGGCGCGAGGTGCAGGACGAGGACGGCGCGCAGGCCGAGCGGCTGGTCTCGCTGCCCGAGCAGGGCGGCCACCTCGATCTGAGCGACGTGCAGGCCGCCCTCGACCGTCTGGCGCCCGCGATGCGGCAGGCGCTCGTGGCCGTCGCGATCGAGAACCTTACCTATGAGGAGACCGCCGCCCTCATGCGGTGCCGGATCGGCACGGTGAAGAGCCGCGTCTGGCGGGCTCGGACGCAGCTCGCCGAGATGCTGGGCTACACCGGCGGGGAGGTCGGGAGCGACGACGTCATGCTGGCCGCGGCAGGCCCGACGGGCCGGAAGGCGACCCGGGTGTCGTAAGCGCCGCTCGAGGTAAGGCTCGCAAGACACCGGCCCCTGGGCGTAGGGTTGATCCGCGATCCCGGGCCGACGGAGCCGCCATTCCCCATGCCCTTCTCCATGTCGTTGCGCGTCCTGACTGCCGGAGCCGTCGTTCTCGGCCTGACCCTGGCCCCCACCTCCCTGGCCGCGGCCCGGGAGCACACCGGGCCGGAGGTGCGAGGCTGGCTCTCGGATCTCGTCACGCGGATCGACGCCGCCGGCCGTGCCGAGAGGGGCAGGGAGCCCGTTCGTCGGGCCGGGACCGTGGTGGTCCGCCTGGAGATCGCGGCGGATGGGGCGGTCCAGCGGGCGGAGATCGAGCGCAGTTCCGGATCCGAGGGCCTCGATCGGCGCGCGCTCCGCGCCGTACGTGACATCGGCCCGACCGCCGCCCCGCCGGCACCGCTGTTGAGCGAGGCCGGAACCGTCGATCTGAGCATCCCGGTGCAACTCGGCCGCTGAGCGCAGGGGCGCGATTTGCCCCCGAACACGGCGTCATCGGCGCGACCGCATGCCGAGGACGGAAGCGCGTCGATCCGGGGGCCACGCTCACCGGTCGCTGTCAGCGTCCACGCCGAGATAGGCGCCTATGAGATAGCCCGCCTGGTGGGCGGTGAGGTAGCCGAACAGCAACAGGATCTTCTCGGCATCGAGGCGCGTCCACACGAACGCCCAGACTGCCAACCAGGCGAGGCTGATCAGCATCGAGCTCGCCATCAGAACCGAGGCCCGGTACCGCCAGCCCTCCAACATGCCCACCGCGAAGAGCAGGGCAGCAATCAGCAACGGGCCGACTCCTTTCACGCGAAAAGATAAAATTTTACGCGCTAAATCTTTGTAAAATGAAGTAATTTTGGCTTTTCGCCAGACCTTCGGCGGAGAGGATTGATATTCGATTAACCCGATCGTTCCGCGGCCGCCGTGCGGCCGTCGCCCTCGTCTCGGGGATAGCGATTGAACTGCGTCATCCAGACATTGATGTCATCGATATCTGAAATCGATCTCATCTGTTTGGATCATGTTGCTGTGCAGCGTAAATGATCCCTCGACGCCGGGCACGACCCGGACACCGAGAGGACCTTCCACCATGACCGTTCGCACCCTCGTTCTCGCCGCCCTCGCCGCCGTTCCGATGATCGGCACTGCCCTGGCCGACGAGGCCGTCACCCTGACCCCGCCGCTCTACCGCGAGCAGGCCCGTCCCACGGCGACCGTCCGCCCGGCCTCCGAGCTGACCACGACGCCGCGCCTCGTCCCGGCGAGCCCGGCCACGCCTCGGGTCGTTGCCACGGCGGTTTCGAACCGCTGAGGCGGGCATGGGCCGCGATCCGGCGCCCCCGGCAGATCCGGGGGTGCCGGCCACCTTCCCCGATCAACAACCCGACTGGCCGCGGGCATCGTCCCGAGCGATGGCCGCCGGCTCTCGAAGACACCACGCTGCGCGCGCTTGCCGCCCTCTGGTCGGCGGCGCTCGTTCGCTTCGCCCGGCCTCGGCGCGGCCTCCCCTTTCGACAGCCGCACACTCTGCCTGACGGTACTGACCCGCGCCCGGTGATCAGGCCGGGCACGGCTTGCCGCCGGGCAGAACGACCTCGCTCTGCCCGTTGTAGACTTCGCCGCCGCGGACCGGCCAGACTTTCCTGTAGCGGAACGTCCATTGGGTCAGCTTCGTAATGACCGGAAACAGCGGCCGATAGGTCATCGTGACTTCCGAGACGACGAAGCGATCTCCGTTTCGGGTCATTCCGGGCGGCGGCGGCCCGAGGGACGCGCCGGTCGCGTAGGCTTGTCCGTTGGATTGGGCGCTCGAACAGACTTGGGTCGTCGCTGAGCCGCCGGTGCTGTAGGTGCCGGCCGCCGTCAGCACGATGCTGGCCCGGGTCACGTCGTAGGGATTGGCGATCACGCTCGTCGCGTCGAAGACCGGCTTGAGATCGGTGTAGCTGCCGCGGGAGATCAGATCCGCCATCGTGGTCGCGGCGTTGTCGAGGCGCTTGCCGATCATGTACGCGCGGGGCAGCTCGATCGACCCTATGAAGACCAGCAGCAGGATCGGCGCGATCATGCTGAACTCGATCGCGCTGACGCCATCCCGGCAGCCGATGAAGCGCAACAGACCGGCGCGGAGGCGGCCACTCAGCACGGCTTCGGCTCGTAATCCTCGACCCGGAATATCTCGGTCGCGATCAGCAGCTGCGACTTGTCGGACATGATCCGGCCGGTGAAATCCAGCATCTGGAACAGGCGCATCACGGGCACGGCGACCCGGACGGTCACCGTATCCCCGCCCTGGGGGCATTCGAACCGCTGGCCGAAGCCGACCGTCCAGGTTTTCGTCGTCTTGTCGAAGGGTTCCGCCGGTTGCGAGGACGCGAACGAGGACGTCCGCGACACGTCGAGGCGCAGATCGGCGCAGGGGAACAGCGCCGTCGGGCTGCTGCAGACGATCTTGCGGAAGCGCTGGCTCGGATCGCTGCCGTCCGAGCCCTCCTGAAAGGTGCCGGTGCGCAACTGTCGGATGCTGCGATCGACCGCGATGTCGAGGGTCTGCTGCTCGATGGCCACGACGCCGGATTCCGCGACGACGCCCAGCAGCGCCAGGAACGGGGCCGCAAGCAGCGCGAACTCCACCGCGGAGGCGCCGGCGCGATGGGCGGCAAACCGCCGGCCGCATCCGGCGGCAGCAATGCGGCCGCGCGGCCTTCGCAAGCGGAGGAAGACCAAGCGCATGCGGTCGGTCAGGTCGGCCGGTCGCACGGGTTCGGCGGCGGACAGCCCGGAGCGTGCGCGCGCCACGGTGGCGACCAAGGAAAAAACTCTCAAGAGACTTGCCGGCGCCGCCGGGTGAGCGCCGTCGTCAGATCCGATCGCAGCCGATCGCTGTGGAACCTGCGAACCGCCGCGCCTCAGGATACTCATCATGAACAGCGAACTCTGCAGGTCCTGCGCCTGCCCCCGTCGTGCCACCCGGGCGCCGACCGGACGATCTTGCGGCAGGCCTCTTTAGAAACGGTTCAAGGCCAACGCTAATTTTCCGCTTTATGGCGTTCTGGACACATGAATCGCGTCCTCGTGGCGTTGCCGCACGCTCAAGTTGAAAAATTTTGGACTGAAACATCTTTCATTGCGCGCGCCGATCGTTCGATTGGGCAGCTGGCGACCCTGGCCCGCAAACGGATTGATATCGTTTACTGTAAAACGACGGTCGTCGGTCCACGATAGGCTTTGTCCGTCAGGAACCACAAAATCTTTAGGTGCTGCGCGTATCCCGTCGAAGCGGGCCGCGATCGTGGTCCAGCAGACCGACCTCTACCAAGCCTCGAGCCCCTGTCGGAACGCGCGCGCGGACGTGACGAGGGTGCGGGGGCTCAAGGAGATTGGTCAACTGCCGGGCTCGACGCGGCTGTCGCAATGAGGGGGGACGGGGTGCAGGCCCTTCGCTGCCGGTCCGTCGTGTGGGAGTGACACGGTGCTCGCCCTGATCCTCGACGATTCCGAGATGAACAACCTGCTGGTCATGCAGGCGCTCAAGCCCGTGGCCGATTGCGAGCCGGTGGCGTTCACCTGCCCCGTGACGGCGCTCGACTTCCTGCGGTCCAACGTCGACCGGATCGGGGTCGTCGTCACCGACTACGACATGCCCGGCCTGACCGGCCTCGACGTCATCGCGGCGGCGCGGGCGGTCCGGGGCTTCGAGCACGTGCCGATCGTCATGGTGACGAGCCTCGACCAGCGCAGTCTGCGCCATCAGGCCCTGCGCGCCGGCGCCACCGACTTCCTCGGTAAGCCCTGCGATCCCGTCGAGATCCAGGCGCGCATCACCAACCTGATGAAGATCAGCGCGGCCCACCGGCAGGAGCAGGACCGGGCCGCGTGGCTCGCCCGCGAGGTCGCGGCTGCGGTCGCGGTGATCGAGGCGCGGGAGCGCGAGATCATCGCCCTGCTGATGCGCGCCGCCGAGCACCGCGACACTGATACCGGCGATCACATCGCCCGGGTGGCCGGCTACGTCGGCGTCATCGCCGGAAACCTCGGTTTCGCGCCGGCGGAGATCCGGATCCTGAAGCTCGCCTCCACGATGCACGATGTCGGCAAGATCGGCGTTCCCGACGCGATCCTGCTCAAGCCGGGACCGCTCTCCGCCGAGGAGCGCGCCGAGATGGAGAAGCACGCCGAGCGCGGCCGGCGGATTCTCGAGGGCAGCACCTCCGACGTCGTGCGGCTGGCCGCCGAGATCGCCGAGAGCCACCACGAGCGCTGGGACGGGACCGGTTATCCGAAGGGCCTCCACGGTGAGGCGATCCCGCTTTCCGGGCGCATCGTGGCCGTGGCGGACGTCTTCGACGCCCTGGTGACGGAGCGCCCCTACAAGGCGGCCTGGCCGATCGAGCGCGCACGGGCCTTCGTCATGGAGCAGGCCGGGCGCCATTTCGACCCGCGTTGCGTCGATGCCTTCCTGGCCGGCTGGGACGCGGTGGCGCGCACCTGCACCCGGGCCGCCGCCTGATCCGGTCGCCACCGGCGATCCCTCCCCGCGATCCGGCCCGTCCGGGCCTCCTGAAGGAGCGAAGCGTGTCCCTCGCGTGGCTCAGGCCGAAACGTTCCCTGGCCGGCAGACTGGCGCTGGCGGTGACCGGCGCCGTCACGGCGGCCCTCGTCTTGGCGGCGGCCCTGTCGGTCTGGCGCGAGGTCTCCCGCTATGCCGCCGACAAGCACGCCGCACTGGCGGCGGTCGCGCAGGTCTTCGCCCACGGGGGCGCCCGGGCGACGGCCGAGAACGACGCCGATGCGGCCGCCGCCTCCCTGCGGGCGATCGGCCAAGTCCCATCCATCGTCTACGGGGCGATCGAGCGGCCCGACGGGGTCGTGCTCGCCGAGCAGGGGCTCGGCCTGCGCCTGACGCGGGATACCGCCCAGGATGGTGAGGATCTCTCGCTCCTGCGCCTGCTCAAGACCCGGAGCCTCCAGGCGACCGCGCCGATCCTGGAGAACGGGCGCCCCATCGGCCGGGTCGTTCTGGTCGGCGAGACCGACGACATCCTCGATCACGTCGGGGCCGCCGCACAGAACGCCGCCCTGGCGGCGCTGCTGGCCGTCGCGATCGGTCTCGGGGTGTCGCTCTACCTCCAGCGCAGCGTCACGCGCCCGCTGGCCGCGCTGGCCCGCACCATGGACGCGGTCCGGCTGCGCCACGACTATGGGCAGCGCGCCCCCGTGGTGAGCGACGACGAGGTCGGTGCGCTGGCGCGCACCTTCAACGACCTGCTCTCTGCCGTGAACGAGCGCGATCACCGCCTCGCGGCGCACAGCGCCCACCTCGAAGGAGAGGTCCGCGCCCGGACGGCGGATCTGAGCCAGGCCAAGCAGGCCGCCGACGCCGCCAACGCCGCCAAATCGACCTTCCTGGCCACGATGAGCCACGAGATCCGGACCCCGATGAACGGCGTGCTGGTGATGGCCGAACTGCTGGCGAGTTCCGACCTGCCGGTGCGCCAGCGCCGGTACGCCGAGGTGATCGCCCGGTCCGGCAAGTCGCTGCTTGCGATCATCAACGACATCCTCGACTTCGCGAAGATCGAGGCGGGCAAGCTCGATCTCGAGAGCGTCCCCGTGAATCCCGCCGAGATCGCCGATACCGTGGTGACACTCTTCGCCGAACGCGCTCGGTCGGCCGGGCTCGACCTCGCGGCCGACCTCGCGCCTGCGGTGCCGCGGCTCATCCTCGGCGACCCGGTCCGCCTGGGGCAGGTGGTGAGCAACTTCGTGTCGAACGCGCTGAAGTTCACGGAGGCCGGCCACGTCACCGTCCGGATGGCCCTCGATGCCGGGGACGGATGCCTCATCGTCGCCGTCACCGATACCGGCATCGGCATCCCCCAGGACAAGCTCGCCACGATCTTCTCGGCCTTCTCGCAGGCCGACCAATCCACCACCCGCCGTTTCGGGGGGACCGGCCTGGGGCTCTCGATCGCGCAGCAGATCATCGCCGCGATGGGTGGCACCGTCGCGGTTCAGAGCCGCGTGGGCGCGGGATCGACGTTCTCGGCGCGCATCCCCGTGACGGTCGTCGAACCGGCCTGTCCGATCCAGCGCGACGCCGCGGTTCCGGCGGCACTCGTGCTGCGCGCGGCCGGTCCCGCCACCCGGTCCGCCCTCGCCGCCAGCCTGAGCGCGGCCGGCTTCGTGCCGGTCGCGGAGGCCGGCGGCGGGCCGGCCCACTGGATCCTCGACGCGTCCGACCTGGTCGCCGCTGGCCGCCGGCCGGATGCATCCGCGCGGGTCTTGGTCGTCGCGGCGCCGGGTGACGGTGCGGCCGACCGGGTACTCCGGGCCGGCCTCGCCGATGAGGTTCTGCGCTGGCCGGTGACCCAGGCGGAGTGGCAGCCGGTCCTGGCGGCGCTCGCCGAGGGGCGGGCCTTCGCCCCTTCGAACGCCCCCACGATCGTGGCGGAGCCGCTCCCGCGGTTCACGAAGGCGCGGGTGCTGGTCGCGGACGACAGCGCGGTGAACCGCGAGGTCGCCCTCGAGGCCCTGGCCCGCTGCGGCGTGACGGCGGTCGTCACCGTCGAGGACGGCGCCGCAGCCGTCGCGGCCGCCCAGGCGCAGACCTTCGACCTGATCCTGATGGACGGCAGCATGCCGGTCCTGGACGGGTTCACGGCCGCCCGGACGATCCGGGAGCGCGAGGTGGCCACGGGCCGGCGCACTCCGATCGTCGCCCTCACGGCCCACGTCCTCGGCGAGGCCGCGGAGGCCGCAGCGGCGGCCGGGATGGACGGGACCCTCCTGAAGCCGTTCACGCTGCGGCAACTCGCCGATCTGCTGCAGGCGCATGCGCCGGCCCTTCGGGACGCGGCGGCCTCGCCGGCCGYCGCGGCGGGATCGGACATGGCTCCGGTCATCGCCCCGGTGGCGGCATCGACTGCAGACGATCTGCTCGACGCCGAGGTTCTGGACGGGCTCCTCGCCCTCGGGGACGGCGCGTTCCTCGGCCGCATCCTCGGCCTGTACCGGGAGCAGGGTCCGGTGGCGCTCGAYGCCCTCAGGTCCGCCCTCGCCGCCTTGGATCAGCCGGCCATCGCCAGGGCCGCGCACAGCCTCAAGTCGATGAGCGCGAACGTCGGCGCCCGTGCCCTCGTGGCGCGGCTGCGCGCCATCGAGGAGGCCGCCCGGAACGCGGTCTGCACCGAACCGGAAACCGTCTGCGACGCGCTGGACAACCTGCTCGGCGCGACGATCCGCGGACTCGAGCAGCGGACGCGCACCCACGACGGTGCGGGATCGGCAGACTCGCCCTGGCAGGGCGGGGCTGCGTCCGCCTAGTACTCAGACGGATCGCTGGCGCATCCGCGGCGGCCGGCGCAACGTC
The DNA here is from genome assembly GCF_056403155.1 of Methylobacterium sp. P3_A11. Taxonomy (NCBI): domain Bacteria; kingdom Pseudomonadati; phylum Pseudomonadota; class Alphaproteobacteria; order Hyphomicrobiales; family Methylobacteriaceae; genus Methylobacterium; species Methylobacterium sp. P3_A11. The sequence continues at coordinate 16,573 of NZ_JBFUGA010000051.1, read as the reverse complement.
TGCGAATCGTGCCTCGGATCGCTGCCGGAGGCCGGCGTCCCGCGAATGGGCCGTCGCGGCCACGGTGTGCACGCCCCCTCCCCGACCGGCGCGCAGGATCGGACCATCGCGGACCGGCGGCGCTCGGGGCGCCAGGCGCAAACGTTCCCCGACGATGCCCTATGGCGACGCAGACCTGCCCTGCACGCCTGAGGCTGGTATGCCAGGCGGCCGCGCAATACGGTCGCGCTTCCTCCCAAGCACTCCCTCAGCCCGCCCGGTCCGCCGCGGCGGGCCTTTTCGTGCGTGCCGGGCCGCGCCACCGCTCGACCTCCTTGCGCCTGGGATCGGCGTCCGTACCGATCCCGGCCAGCCTCAATTCATGAGCACCCGGCGGATGAACACCGCGGCCGCGAACAGAACGGCGGCGGCGGCGGTGACGATGCTCATCATCAGAACCCGTCTGGGCTCGGTGGAAGACCCGGCCTTGATGGGTTCGACGATCGGCGCCAGGGCCACCACCTGCTGCTGGGCCACGATGCGGGCGCGGTCATAGGCCAGTTGCACGTCACGATGGTATTTCTCGGCATTCTCGCGCTCGTGCTCGAGGTCTTCGAATCGGGTGAGCGCGTCCGAAAGTCGACGCTTCTCCGTCGGTGCGGTGCCGGCCAGCTGTTGCTGGACCTTGGCAATGTTCGCATCGAGGTCGTTGATCTGCTGCTTGAGGTCGATGATGCTGCGGGCCTGCGGGCCGAGATCCCGCTGGAGCACCGACAGCTGAACGGCGAGCTTGGTGCGCGAGTCCCGCAATTCCGACACCGACTTGATGGTGGCGGTGTTCGACTTGATGACGTCGAGCACGCCTTCGCGGTTGCGCAGGTCGTTCAGCGCCGCACTGGCCTTCGCCTCGCGCTCGTCGGCGGCTCTCAGGACGCGCGCGCTCACATCCAGGGCATCCTGGCGGGACCGCATGCTGAGGTCGTTCAACATCCGCTCGGTTTCGGCCATGATCGCCTTGGTGATGGCGAGGGACTCGTCCGGATCGAAAGCCTCGACATACAGCGACATGATCCCGGACGCGGATTCGACGTCGACGTCCACCCGGCGCTTCCAATAGCGCAGGAATTTCTCGACCGGCTTGTCCGGGTTGAACCCGGAAAACATGTCGATGCTGTCGCGGCCATACCATTCGCGGATCGGGAGCTCGGCCGCGATCGTTTCGACCATCGGTCGGCTGTGGATGTATTCCTGCGCGATCAGCGTTTCCTGGGCGATCGTCGCCTTGATCACGCCTGCGTTCGTCCCGACCGAATCGGGCGTCGCCTTGTCGGTGGTGCCGACCGTCGGCCGGACCGCGAACCGGGCCTCGGTCACGTAGCGATCCGAGGCGATCAGGCCGTAGTAGATGGCCCCGCCCAGGGTCGGCAGGACGAAGCAGACGACGAAGAGGATCGGCAGCCAGGGATCGCTTTTGACGTGGCTCTGATACGAACGCACACCCTTCTTGGTGTCAGGAAGGCCCGGCAGGCGGGCGAATTGCCGGAGCGACTGCGCGATCACGGTGTTCCGGTCGATGCCCTTCAGGGGCCTGCCCGAGGCCTTCTCGACCTGCATGTTCATCGTTGCGACTCGAAGCTGGGGCCGGCGCGGGCGTGATCGGCCCGCGAGGCGTGCATGCAATTCGCCAAGCCAGTCACACGGCCAGGCGGCGAAAGCATGTCCACTGCAACCCCTCGGATCGGGTCATCGGAGCGGGCCGACAGCCCTCGCTTGGGCCGCCTGTCCCTCGGTGCACACGATGACACCATCCGTCTCCGGATCGCGAAGACCCGTCCGGTCGCGTCGCGCGGGCACGCGCCCAGCGGACGCGCGGACCGGACGGCCTTCGCGAAGGAAGGTCGGCCCCTCTTTGCGCTACGCTGCTCCCGCACGACAATGGGGCGCCCCGCGAAGGACGCCCCATCGATCGATCCGGCTTGTCAGATGGGATCAGTCGTCCCAGTCGTCACGGTGACCGTAGCCGTAGCCGCGGCGCTCGATCACGCGGACACCGGGACGGTCCCATTCGCGATGGCCGAACCGGACCCCGCGGTAACCGTCGCGGTAGCCCTCGCGGACGATCACGCGGGAATGGCCATAACCCGGTCCATCACCGTAGCCGTAACCGCTTCCCCATTCATGCGCCTGGGCCGCAGACGCGGCGCCCAGCAAGGCAGCGCCGGCAGCCAGTGTGAGGGCAAGCTTGGTCATCATCTGTCTCCCATTGCGATTTCAGAGGATAAATACACTTCGGCACACGACGGTTCCGAAATGGGTCTTCGATTATTCGGGGCTATTCATTCATCAATCGTTCATGGAGTGTGATTGTCTGACGAAGACTTGTCGCCTTGTGTCGGGTGAGGCTGTATCGGGCGGTCTGGGGCACGTCGGTCGCCGATACGGCTCATGCGAGGCGCCGGAAAGGGTTCGCATCGTCCCGATAGGATTGCCGGTGCGGCCTCACGGTCTTTGCAGGGTCGAGACGGCCGGTCGCCGGGCCTCGCCCTTCGGACATGCGCCCCGACCGGCCGGGAAGGCCAGCCGGGGCGGCAGCAGGTGCGTCAGCGGCGGGTTCCGGTCGAGCCGGCGCCCGAGGTGCCGGTCGCGGTGCCACCGGTCCGCGTGGTCGAACCGGTCGACTCCATCCCGCCGGACTTCATCTCGTGGCCCGGCGCGTAGCCGGACGCGCCGGGGCTCCCCGCCCGGCTTCCGCGCTCCTGCATCTCGTGCCCCGGGGTCTTGGACGACGCCCCCTGCTCGGTGGCGAGGGCGCTGCCCCCAAGGGCGAGGGTGGCGAGAACGATGATCGGCAAGCGTCGCATCAAGTGTCTCCTCCGTTGAGGCCCATTTAACGGCGTTGTTCCCGCGACCGTTCCCAAGAAATGAGACGGTTCTGGCTTCACGGTTCCGCGCAATCAGCGCTGAAGTTCTTGAATCTGCGCGCCGGCCTCCGGGATGAGTTTGCCAGTTTTGCAAAGCAGGGCCGCTGCGGAGGCGAATACGAACGTCGTGTTTTGGACTTACCGTATTCGTGTGAGGCCGCGCCAAGTGCGTTGGAGCGGCGGGGCCTAGTTGGAGCGGTGGCACGTCACGCGTCACTTGGTGCGGAACGGTTTTGGGCCGTGCACCGTATCTGGACCGCGCCGGGGCCGATCCCGCTGCGCGGGAGGCATCCATGATCCGCACAACGATATTGATCCTGCTCGGTACCCTGACGGTCGCGGGGGGCGTTCTCGGCTCTTCCTCAGCCGCCCTGGCCGATCCGCCCTGGGCTCGCGGCGAGCGTGGCTTCCGGCACGGCGGTCCCCCGCCCTGGGCGCCCGCCCACGGATATCGTCGTCACCGGGACTTCGGCGGGTACGGCCGCAGGGATGTGCGGGTGATCGAGGGCCGTCGCTTCGGCGGGTATCGCTACGGCTACTAGCGCCACCGACGACAGACCCGCGCCTCGTCAGCCGGCCCAGGCTCCGAACCACCTGGGCCACCTGGACCGTCGATCCCGGCCACGCCGCAGCACTTCGGAACCCTCATGACCCTCGTCCGCGCACTCGTCTTCGCCGTTGCCGCATTAGCGGCGCATGGCGCCCTGGCGCAGGCGGTCATCGAGCCTCAGGCGACAGAGGAGAGCGCACCGCGCCCCGGGCCACCCCCGCCGCTGCCGGAACTGTCCGACCCGAACGGACGAACCGGCGAGCCGCTGAACGAGCCCGGCGAACGGTCCGAGATCCCGAAGACGTTGCGCGGGTCCGGGTCCAAGGCCGGCGGCCCGGCCAACGACCTCAACCCGGGCGGCCGGCCGGAAGCACCGATCCCACCGAAGGGCGACCTCGGCCGGGTCATCGCCGGCAAGGAACTGTTCCACGGCAATTACTGCGGGAAGGGACAGCGCGGCGAGGGCCTGCCCCCGACCGACGACCTCGACGCCGCCTGCATGCGCCACGATGCCTGCTACGACACGGCCGGGTACAACTCCTGCGCGTGCGACGCGACGCTGAAGCGTGACGCATCGGCCGTCTCGGACAGCCCGAATGTGAGTCTGGAGGTCCGGCGCAGAGCCCTCAGCGTAATCGAGGCCGCGGGCGCGATGGACTGCCGCGCCCCGTGATCCCGAGCCCGCACCCTACGCCGCAGAGCAAAGGCCAAGGCGGTGGTCGAGGATGGTCCGGGGGGGATCCTAGAGGCCCGCGAAGCCCAGCGCCCCTGCGTCCTGCGCAAGGCTTTCGACGAGGACGTTGCGCGCCCGGCTGACCCGACTCTTCACGGTGCCGACTTGGCAGCCGAGACGGATCGCGGCCTCCTCGTAGGTGAAGCCCCCTGCGCCGACCAAGAGGAGGGCTTGCCGCTGCGGCAAGGGCAGCGTGCCGATCAGGTTCATTACCGACCCGAGGGCGACCGCATGCTCCTGATCCGGAGCCGCCGTCAAGGTGCTCGCATGGACACCGTCGGCGTCCTCGACCTCCCGCTTGGCCTTGCGGATCTCGCTGTAGAACTGGTTGCGCAGGATCGTGAAGGTCCAGGCGGTGAAGTTGCTACCCGGTGCGAACCGCGCCTGATTCGACCACGCGCGGACCAGCGTCTCCTGCACGAGGTCGTCGGCGCGCGCCTCGTTCGCGCAGAGCGACATGGCGAAGGTCCGCAGCATTGGCAGGGCGCGAATGAGGTCGTCGCGAAACGTCGCGGCGAGCCGCTCGCCGGAGCGTGCCAGCCCGGCCTCGAACCGCCCGACCAGATCCGACAGCTTCTCCGGGAGGGGCATCTGTTCGGCCAGGACGAAGTAGTCCTGTAAGGGACCCTTGAGGTGCGACGTGAGGTCTGCCGTGCGGTTGCCGTCGCCGACGGATTCGGCCGTCAGCTTGGCGCTGCGCGAGGGATCGGTCACTGTTGGGCTTCTCCACGCAACGGCCAAGCTAATCTGGAATGCATTTAATTTCGATGTTCATCGAAATAAGGCGTCATGATGAAGGCTGACGAGGCCTTGGCGGTTCTCTCGACCCTCGCGCAGGACGCCCGTCTTAGCGGCTTCCGCGTGCTTCAGCGGCGGCTGCCCGACGGCATGACTGCGGGTCCTCTCGCCGCGGCGGCCAAATGCGCGCCCTCGACGCTGACCTTCCACATGCAGCACCTCGCCGGCGCCGGCCTCGTCCGCACGCACCGGCAGGCCCGGTCGGTCATCTACGTCGCAGTTCCCGGGACCGTGAGGGGACTGACCGTCTTTCCGACGCGCGAATGCTGCCAGGACCGACCGGAACGCTGCGGGCTTCCGGCAGCCGAGGGGGAGGCCCCGGGCAAAAGCCGGTGCGGAACGCCCCTGGCGGATCATGCCTCGACGCAGGCGGCGGGCGCGACGCGGTCCTGATCCCGCCGAACGCCCGCCACTTCGGGGGTTCAGGCACGTTCGACGCCGCCGCCGCCTTAACCCGCGCGGCACACGCGCCCGCCACCTGCGTGACGGCCTGGCGGCGAGCGCCGAGCGGTTGGCCGACGCGCAGAGGAGAACCCGACTCCTGCCTCCCCCGAATTCGGGCTTATGGGTCGACTGCGCCGGATCACCCGGGGATTAAAGGAGCCCGTGCGGCACGTGGACGGCGCCAACGACCTTCCCGTAATTCGCAAATTCCTCGCCCCCGCGGAGGTCGACGGGCACTCTGTCCGGCCGTTCGAGGCGGGCCAGCACCTCCCCGGCCGCGACACCGGCGGCCGGAAGAGCGGGCATCACGCATCGGCGCCCTTCGCCGCGGTCGGCTCGGAGGCCGGTCGGGGTACGAGGCCGACCATCAGCATGCCGACGACCATGGCGGCCACGAACGTCGCGGCCCGGGTCGGCACCAGCGTGAGGATGGTCAAGGCGGGTCCGGGGCACAGTCCCGCCAGACCCCAGCCGAGACCGAAGATCGCGGCCCCGGCGATCAGACGCGCGTCGAGGTCACGGCGCGTCGGGATGTCGAGCCTCGGCGCGAAGACCGGCCGCCCGCGGCGCTTGGCGACGTGGTAGCCGACGGCCGACACCGTGACGGCACCTGCCATGACGAGGGCGAGGCTCGGGTCCCAGCGTCCGGTCACGTCGAGGAAGGCGAGGACCTTGGCCGGATTGGCCATGCCGGAGACTAGGAGGCCGAGGCCGAACAGCAGGCCGACGGCGAATGCGCAGACCGTTCTGGCCATGGTTCAGGCTCCCACGAGGTGGCGCGTGACGAAGACGGTCAGCATGGCGACGGCCATGAAGGTGCCGGTCGCGATCAGCGAGCGGGGCGAGCCGCGGCCGATGCCGCAGACGCCGTGGCCGCTCGTACATCCGGCCCCGAGGCGCGCGCCGAACCCGACCAGCAGGCCCGCAACGGCCAAGAGCGGGAACGCGGCGTCGACCGTCACCGGCGGCAGGCTTCCGCCCAAGCCGGCATAGGCGAGCGGCGCCAGCACCAGTCCTCCCAGGAAGGCGACGCGCCAGCCGGTCCCGTCCGGGGGCAAGGCCAGCAGACCGCCGAGGATGCCGCTGATGCCGGCGATGCGTCCGTTGAGGAGCAGGAACAGCGCCGCCGCGGTGCCGATCATGACGCCGCCGAGAACGGCACTGAGGGGTGTGAACCCGTCCATGGTGATCGCTCCCGAATTTCGCTCTGAACGGTCCGGCCCGGTCCGCGGGCGGAGCCTGGACCGATCCAGCACCGGCTCGCTCCCGCGGCCGGGCGCAAAAACATTAGAGATCACTGATTTAGAGAAATCTAATGTTTTGGCAAGGTCCGCCTGGATCGGCAGACCCCCTCCTGGCGAACGCGACGGGAAGAAGGCTCGTCCCCGCGATCGCCGAGATGGCATCCCGCCGGGGCGGGCTGAGCCTGCGCCTCGGCGATCGTCCGGACTGCCCGGGGCTCGAGGCGGAGATCCTTCGCGGGCGCGGCCGTCAGGCGAGGTCCGGACAAAAGATGTCCTTGAGGGTCGCCAGGATGCGGGCGGTCCGGGGATCCTCGAGCCTGTAGTGGAGCGTCTGGCTCTCCCGCCGGAACGCGACCAGCCCATCCTCCCGGAGCTTGGCGAGGTGCTGCGAGAGCGCCGACTGGCTGAGTTCGACCGCCTCTGCGAGGCGCGTGACGTCCATCTCTCCGCGGGCGATGAGCAGGCAGAGGACGAGCAGGCGCTTCTCGTTGGCGAGGAGGCGGAGCAGGCGCGCAGCGTCGCCGGCCTTGTCCTGGAGGCGCATCAGTTCATTCGGCGTCGCGGCGTCCATCGGCCCCTGATCCCACAGTGTCGGACACCGCTTATTTAGGCGACCCTAATATAATGTCAGCGGGTCGCCACGCCGCGGCCGAAAGACGCTGCTGCAGCGTTGGCCGCCGCAGCGAAGCGCGTTCAGGCCGGAACCCGACCGTCGGGCGTATAGCGGTCGACCGCCTGTGGGAGTTCTCGGGAGAGCCGCGCGAGCAGCTCCTCGCGCGACAGCCCCGTGCGCTGCGTCAGGGCCGCCAGAACGTCTGGACCGATGGCCTGCTCCAGGTGCGGCGGTGTGATCTCCTGGTTGGGGCCTTGGCTGACCCAGGACTGCGCCGCCGCCCCGTGACCGGCCTGTTGGAAACGCTCCAGCATCTCGGCCAGGCCGCTGTTCAGAAACCCGCCCGGGTCCGCGCCGCGCTGGTTGCCCATGAGGCCGCCGAGAAGACCCCCGAGGCCGCCACCGGATGCCGGTGCGGGGCCGGCGGGCGCGGGAGTGCCCTGTCCTGCGCCGCCGAGCAATTCGGCGAGCTTGTCCCTGTTCTGGTAGCCGGCCAGGGCGAGCAGGCCCAGGAGCGCCGTCATGGAGGGGAAGCCATCACGCATCGATCGTCTCCACCTTTGGGCGGCGGGGTCGAGGGCGTCCGCCGCGGGAACCGCTTGTCCCAACGCACGGGTGTGCCAACAGATGCGCTCTGGAGTGTGTCCCGAGGAGCCATCGTCACAACCCGCGATGATGTCGATCCCCCGCGCCGGTGCGCCCGTCGACGCGTCCCCGCGTCCGGCGGACCGCTGTTCGCTGAGCAGCCCGTCGATCCCCGCCGCCACGTCGCTTCGGCGCCGGGCTGCGGGGTCTCCGCGAAAGAGCCATCGGGCTCCGTGCCGACCTTGCGCAGGCGGCCTCGCGGTGTTGACGCAACACCCCTCGCAGCGGACCGCGCACGTCGATCGGCGCGCCGCCCTCATCCCAGCAGCGGCGGCAGGCGCGGGTTGCCGGAACCGCCGATCGATGCGATAGGCCGCGCCGGGTGCGCGATCCGGAGGTCGGATCGGCAGGTCTCTGCGCGGGTCGGGCCGCCCGCGGCTGAAGGCCTGTGCGCGTGCCCTCACTCCTTCGCCGACCCCTCTCGTCCCTGCGCGGCCTGCTGACGAGCGCCGCTGGCGGCGGCCTCGTCCTCATGGCGAGCGCCGCGCTGGCATTGGCCGTCGCCAACTCGCCGCTCGCCGACACCTATTTCGCCGCGCTGAAAGCCCATGTCGGTCCGCTTTCGGTGCTGCATTGGGTCAACGACGGCCTGATGGCCGTGTTCTTCCTGCTCGTCGGCCTGGAGATCAAACGCGAGCTGCTCGACGGGCGCCTGCGCACCTGGCCGGACCGCATCCTGCCGGGCGTCGCCGCGCTGGGCGGCATGATCCTGCCCGCCCTCGTCTATGCCGCGGTCAACCGGCATTCCCCCGAAACCCTGCGGGGCTGGGCCATCCCGGCCGCCACCGACATCGCCTTCGCGCTCGGCATCCTGGCTCTGCTCGGCCCGCGGGTGCCGGTGTCGCTCAAGGTGTTCCTGACCGCGCTCGCCATCATCGACGACCTCGGTGCAGTGCTCATCATTGCCCTGTTCTACACCGCCGACCTGTCGCTGCCGATGCTCGGCGGTGCGGCCGCGACCCTGGCGGCGCTGTACGGGCTGAACAAGGCGGGGGTCAGCCGGCTTTGGCCGTACCTCGCCCTCGGCACCGTGCTGTGGGTCTTCGTGCTCCTGTCCGGCGTGCACGCGACCATCGCGGGCGTTCTGCTCGCCCTGACGATCCCGCTCCGGCTGAGTGTCGGCAAACCGGACGATCCGACCTCGCCGCTGCACATCCTCGAACACGCCGTCAGCCCGTGGACGGCGTTCCTGATCCTGCCGGTGTTCGGGTTTGCCAATGCCGGCGTGTCCTTCGCCGCGTTCAGGCCGGCGATGCTCCTCGACCCGGTGACGCTGGGCGTGGCGCTCGGCCTGTTCCTCGGCAAGCAACTCGGCGTGTTCGGCTTCGTGCTCGCGACCGTGCGCCTCGGGTGGGCACAGCGTCCAACCGGCGCGACGTGGCCGCAGATCTACGGCGTTGCCCTGCTCTGCGGGGTCGGCTTCACGATGAGCCTGTTCATCGGACTGCTCGCCTTCGCGCAGCAGCCGGAGCTGGAGGCCGAGACCAAGGTTGGCGTGCTGTTCGGCTCCCTCGCCTGCATGGCGGCGGGGGCTCTGGTGCTGCGCCTCGCCCCAGCTCCGTCGTCGCGCCGCTGAGCCTAGACCGGCCGGCGCGGCTCCGATGGGCCGCGCCGCAGCTGTTCGGCGTCACCCGGACCGCGGCACAATGCGCGTGGACAGTGGCGGGACCATCAGGGTCATCGGATACCCAGCCCGCATCATCGAGCTGAGCCGGGTCGAATGCGGGGCGCTCGTCCCACCCGATCGACCTCGGTCTAAATCATGCCATGCCGATCGCGGTGTGCCCCTGCAGCGGAATGATCTTGTAGGGACGTGGTGCGCAGGCGGCGATCGTGGTCGTGTTGCATCAGCTGGCTGGATGGCCGTGGATCGGCAGATTGATTTGATTGCTTGGATCGACCCATATTTCGCCCATCATCCGCACGGCGCTCTTGCCACCCTTGTGCGGAACCGTAAAGTTCATCTCCGGAATCGACCACTGGATCGACTTACGATAGTCGAATTGCCTTCTCACGTCATCCAGATAATCCTGGGTAACAATTTTATACGGCATCCGCCCGATCTCGAACGACTCGAGCGTGTAAAACATATCGTCGGACACGGCTACCTTGTTGAGGATTATGACCTGCGGCCGGAGTGGACATTCTTCCAGCAATCGAAAAAGATGTTCGTCGCTGTATTGTAGGGATCCTGAGCAAAATAAAACGTCGCAGGCATCGATAGCGCTGATATCTTCTGAGTAGCTGAGATTGCTATCTTCCGGCTTGAGCCTGCGAGAGCCCTCCGCGCAGACTGCAGGCACATCGACAACCTGCCATTTTAGGTCCCGCGGAAAATCCATGACGCTGCGATAAGCATAGTATTTCGCGCCGACATGGCCGCCGAAATCCACAACCGACCTGAGTTTGCCTTCGGTTGCAATTCTCTGCAGTGCATACAGCACCGGCCAGTCGAAGAGATGTACATCTCTGAACAAATCTAGATTGAATTCAACGATCTCAGGGCTGTCATAGTGCGCCCTTTTTGATTTCGATAGAAAATTCTCCGCTTCCACGCGCGATTGAAACTTGCCCCACCGCTGTTGGTGGCTCGATCGAAGAATTCGTCTCAGCTTCGATGATTTTTTAAATCTGTCGACTTTTAAAAATTCCCGAATTTTGCGCAGTCGACCGATGGAGGTTGATGAGTTGCGAGAATTTGATTTTGCTGTCTTCATAGTTCCTCAGGTTCGAATATTTGACAGAATTCATATTGCAGCCCGTTTCTCATTTGCTCCAATTGAATTTGGCAAAGCAGATCCCTTCTTATGATGGACATACACTATATATCGCAATCATCACAAATTGCGTGATGTGCGAAATTGCGCATCTTCGGGCCATGCAAGCCTCCGTTCGGATTGAAATTTTCGAAGGCGCTCCGGCCTTGCCCCGGACGCGTCTGCATCCMGGTCCAAGCAGAACCAGAACGGACTCTAATGATGAGCGGCGACAAACAGGGTTAGGATCGATCCAGAGGGCACGGTCACCGCTGGCCGACGAGGGCGCCCGGGATCCAAGTGACATCGAGGAAGCCGCCAACCTTCCGACCTTCGTGGTCGCGACACGTGATGCATCAGGGCATGTCGGGAGGGCGCGAGGGCCAAGTTCGGCGCGGGCGCCTTCATCCTGAGGATACCGGCTCCCTTGGCGGCCGAGGGTTCGGGACGCTTTCTCCAAGGCGGACGGTCCGTTTGCGCGGGAAACCGAACGTGCGCCGCCCCGTAGTGCAGTCCGGCGCGCCCCCGGTGACCCGTCGAGTGACCAAGCTGGCGCCGTCGCGCACCGGCCTGTCGGCCGGCGGAAACGCCTCTTCGAGCGGTCCGTGACACGATGGCGCCTGAGCGGGCGAACGCTGCCAGAACAAATGATCAATGTATACTGGTAAATAAACCAGGCCGGGCCGGCGCATCGGAGCCGTCTCTGCGGCGGTCAGAGCCGTCACTCTCTTCTATTCTGCGCCGCGCCATGCGCATAAGCGGGATCTTGCTGCGGCACAAAGCCTAGCTTATCATTTGGAAACACTTCAGAAAACAAAAACAAACCGTTCAGAAGGAACGATGGTGACATCGTATTGTTCGATAAGTCAATGCGGATGCTGATACCGGCATCTGCGATCCGAGCCATGGAGAGCCATTCGATGAGGACGAAGATCGGCGTCGCCACCCTGGCCGTGCTGGCCAGCCTTGCCGCCCCGGCTGCCCAGGCGGCCGAGACGGTCCATGCCGGCAAGGCCATGGACGCTTTGCGGGCCGGCACCCTTCCGGTGTCCTACAGCCAGTTCCGTGGCGGCTGGCACCGTGGCGGCTTCGGCGGCTGGCGGGGCGGATACGGCGGGTACGGCTATCGCCGGGGTCCCGGCGTCGGCGCCGCGGTCGGCGCAGGCCTTCTCGGCTTTGCGGCCGGCACGGTGATCGGCTCGGCGGCCGCCAGCAACGCGGCGCGGCCCGTCGCGGTCTATGAGACCCCCGCCCCGGTCGTGTACGCGCGTCCGGTCGCCGTGCGCGGCTCGTCCTACTGCGCCGCACGCTACGGCTCCTACGACCCGGCCTCGGGCACGTACCTCGGCTACGACGGGTTCCGGCATCCCTGTCCGTAAGCACGGCGCGGTCGCCTGATCTCAGGCCCCGGTCGCTCGCCAGCGGCCGGGGCTTCTTCTTTGATCAGAGGCCAGAGCCGGCGCGTCGCGGCATCCCTGGGCGTCGGGACGCGGTGAGCCGCCGGGACGATTCGGCATCGTCCCGTCGAGGCCGGCGGCGTGCGATGCGGCCAAGCCGGCCCCTTCATGCCCGGGGTCAGGCGGCCCGCCGCTCGACCACGACCGTGTCGACGATCTTGGTGTCCTCGTAGAGCCACTTGGCCAGGGCACCCGCGACCATCGCACCGGCGATGGGGGCCAGCCAGAACAGCCAGAGCTGCATCACGTACTCTCCGCCGGCGAACAGGGCGACGCCGGTCGAGCGGGCCGGGTTCACCGAGGTGTTGGTCACGGGGATCGAGACGAGGTGGATCAGCACTAGAGCGAACCCGATGGGGATGCCGGCGAAGCCGCTCGCCGCGCCCTTCGAGGTCGAGCCGATGATGATCATCAGGAAGAAGAAGGTCGTCAGAACCTCGGTGGCGAGGCAGGCGCCAAGGCCGAACTTACCGGGGCTGAGATCTCCGTAGCCGTTGGAGGCGAAGCCCTTCGCGACCCAACCCGCCTTGCCCGAGGCGATCAGATAGAGGGCGCCAGCCGCCACGATGGCGCCGACGAGCTGGGCGAGGATGTAGGGGACGACGTGCCTGTTGGCACACCGGCCGGAGGCCCAGAGCCCGAGGGTGACGGCCGGGTTGAAGTGGCCGCCGGAGATGTGGCCGACCGCGTAGGCCATGCTGAGCACCGTCAGGCCGAAGGCCAGGGCGACGCCGACGAACCCGATGCCGAGTTCGGGGAAGGCTGCCGACAGCACGGCGGCGCCGCAGCCGCCGAAGGTGAGCCAGAAGGTGCCGAAGAACTCGGCGGCCGCGCGGCGTCTCAGGTCATGGTTCATGATCATCCTCCTTCGGGACCATCTCTGGGGCTCGCATCATCGGCAGCTTTTCATCGGGAGCATTCGCGGGGTGTCGTCGGAGCCCGCGCCGATACGGATTGCGGTGACGACGGGTGACGGGACTGCAGCCTCCCGAGGTCCGGTAGCGCCGTCGTGGCGTTCGGGAGCACCCGTCAGGCCTCCCCGAGTTCGGCAGCGAGCCGGTCTCGGGCTCTGCTGACCCGGCTCTTCACCGTGCCGGGCGGGCAACCGATCCGCGCCGCGGCGGCCTCGTAGGACAGGTCCTCGACCGCGACGAGGAGCAGCGTTTCCCGCTGAGCCGGTTCGAGCCGGCCGAGAGCCTCCTGCACGTCCTGCACGACGAGCCGGTGCTCCTGATCGGCGAGACTCGACAGCCCGGCCGCGTGCGCACCATCCGGGTCGGGAACCTCCCGCCGGTGCTTCTTCCGGTCGTTGAGGTGCCCGTTGCGCAGGATCGTGAAAAGCCACGCCTTCAAGGCCGTGCCGGGCCGGTAGCTGGTACGGTGCTCCCAGGCCTTGAGCAGCGTGTACTGCACGAGGTCGTCGCTCTCGATGGCGTTGCGGGTCAGCGACAGCGCGAACCGGCGCAGATGCGGCACCACCGCGACCAGTTCGGCCGCGAAGCCGTGGCCCGATCGCATCTTGGCTGCGTCCAGCGCCTCCGACAGACGCCAGAGGGAGCCGGCCAACGGAGATTCCTCATCGGGCGGCGAGACGCCCCGGTAGTAATTCCGTAGACCTCGCCCGAGTTCAGCGCGCGTGAATGAGATCACGGCGCCGTGTGCGGCGGGCGAACGAAACTGTTCGGCGACATGCGGCACGGGGTAGGCTCACCATCATCCTGAGGGCAGCCCCTGGGACCATCCGTCGGTCCCGTGGGCTCGGTGAGCATCAATCTTTGGTCGCAGATCCCCGCGTCAATGATACGTGCGTACTGGGATCTTAACATAAATTTTGGAACCGCCTTGTGCGCAACCCGTTTGTGCCCCGCTGCCGATCGGGCAGTGAACGCACGAGTGGGTAGAGCGAGCCGTGACCGCAGGCGTCGACAGGCATGAACTCCGGCAGATCATCGCCGGCCTCAGCGAGGGCGTGATCCTGGTCGAGCCCGACCAGACCATCGCGTATGCCAACGAGGCCGCCCTCGCGATGCATGGGGCCAGCAGCATGGACGAACTCGGGCCGACGGTGGATGCCTACCGAGAGCGCTTCTGCCTGCGCTACCGCAACAACGTCACACCCAACCAGTACCCCATCGAGCGCGTCGTCGCCGGCGAGCGCTTCCACGACGTCGTCGTCGAGGTGCGGCGGGCCGACAAGCCCGACATCGACTTCGTGCACTCGCTGCGCAGCCTGGTCGCCACCGACCACGCGGGGAAGCCGAGTTGCCTCGCGCTGATCCTGAAGGACGTGACCGACCAGTTCGAGGCCGAGGACCGCTTCGAGGCGACCTTCAACGCCAACCCGGCTCCCGCCGTGATCACGCGGCTGTCGGACCTGCGCCACGTCAAGGTGAACACCGGATTCCTGGAGATGACCGGGTTCACCCGCGACGCCATGATCGGGCGCAGCGTCTACGAGGTCGACGTGCTGGCCGACGCGCGCAACCGCGACCTCGCCATCTCCCGGCTGAAGGCAGGCGGGACGATCCCGCAGATGGAGGCGTGCCTGCGCCTGCCGGATGGGGGCACCCGCTTCGTCATCGTGGCGGGCCAGCCCATCGAGATGGGCGACGAGCCATGCATGCTCTTCACCTTCGCCGATCTCGAGCTGCGTCGGAAGGCGGAGACGGCGCTCCGGCAAAGCGAGGCGCGCTTCGCCAAGGCCTTCCGCCTGACGCCGGTCCCGACCGTGCTGGCCCGGGGCGAGGACTTCCACGTCACGGGGGTCAACGAAGCCTTCACCCGGGTCTTCGGCCTGGGCGAGGACAAGGTCCTCGGGCGCAGTCTGACCGAGTCCGGCCTCTGGGTGAGCGACCGGCAACGGACCGATTTCGAGGTCGCCCTGGAGCGGAACGGGTACGTCCTCGGCGCCGAGGTCTGCCTGCGCCACGAGGACGGGGCGAACCTCGACTGCCTCGTCTCGGCGGAGCGCATCGAGATCGACCAGGATCCCTGCGTGCTGCTCGTGATGCAGGACATCACCGAGCGCAAGCACACCGAACGGGAGCTGTTCGACGCCATCGAGACGGTGATGGCCGACACGTCCTGGTTCAGCCGCGGCCTCATCGAGAAACTCGCCAACCTGCGCAGACCGGATGCCGGCCGGGCGGACGCCTCGGCCGTGAACCTGACGGTGYGCGAGCGCCAGATCCTGAACCTCATCTGCTCGGGCCTGGACGACGCGGCCATCGCTCGCAAGCTCGACCTGTCACGTAACACCGTGCGCAATCATGGCGCCGCACTCTACCGCAAGATCGGCGCTCACAAACGCTCGGAAGCCGTCGTCTGGGGACGGGAAAACGGATTTCCCCTGCATGTCTCGGGAACAAAATGATCAAGATACCGGTATGGATTGCTCATTGAAGTCAGGGACGGATTGATCATCTCATCTTCGGTGCAGGGTTTTCTCGAACACGACGGAGTGCCCATGACCGAAGACACGAGTTCCACTTCCACCGACCACCTCAAGGGCTCGGTCAAGGAAGCCCTCGGCAAGCTCACCGGCGACATCCGGGTCGAGGCCGAGGGGCGACGGCAGAAGCGCGAGGCCCGCGCCGCCAAGTCCGTCGCGACCCCGCCCGCCAAGCCGCGCGGAGACTGACGCGATTTCGACCGGCGCCCCGATGCGGTGGCGCCGTCCCACACAACCATCACGCGAGGAGAACGACATGGTCGATACGGATCGGATCACGGGCGCCGCCAAGGAAATCGGCGGCAAGGTCCAGGGCACGGTGGGCGACCTCACCGGCTCGAAGAAGGACTCGGTCGAGGGCCGCGCCCGCGAGGCCGCCGGCCACGCCGAGAACCTCTACGGCCAGGCCAAGGACACCGTGCGCGATGCCGCCGAGCACGTCGCCGACACCGCCCGCGATATCGGCGGCCGGATTCGCGACACCGTGGGCGGCTTCGTCGGCTCCGACGACGTCGAGGACCGCGCCCGCCGCGCCCAGGGCGCCGCCGAGGATCACTTCGACCGCGCCCGCCGGTCCGTGCGCCGGGCGGCGGACGACGCCTCCGACTACGCCGAGGATGCCTACGCGCGCGGTGCCCGTGCCCTGCGCCATGGCAACGGCAGTGTGAGCGGCCAAGTCGCCGAGTACCCGCTCGCCTCCCTGCTGATCGCCGGCGCCGTCGGCTTCGGCCTCGGCCTGCTCGTCAACGCCACCCGCGACTGAGCCGCCGAACCGCGACCTCGAACGACCCAAGATCCGGAGTAAAAGTGTGACCATCCAGACGACCGCTTCCCCCCTCGCAACGACAGCCGCGCAGGCCGACACACGCGCCGTGCTGCTCAACCAGATCTCGTGGGGTGCCATCTTCGCCGGCGCCGTCACCGCCCTGGTGACCCAGGTCATCGTCAACCTCGTCGGCGTCGGCGTCGGCCTGGCCTCGGT
>NZ_JBFUGA010000050.1:0-42143 GCF_056403155.1 Methylobacterium sp. P3_A11 | reverse complement strand
ATCCTGGGCGAGATGGGCGCCGAGCAGCTGCTCGGCCAGGGCGACATGCTGTTCATGGCCGGCGGCGGCCGCACGACCCGGGTGCACGGGCCGTTCTGCTCGGACAGCGAGGTCGAGACCGTCGTCGCCCACCTCAAGCGCCAGGGCCGACCCAGCTACCTCGACGCCGTCACCGCCGACGACGAGGAGGGGGCGGCCGAGAAGGGCGGCGCCAAGGGCAAGGCCGGCGCCGCGGAACTCGAACTCGACGGCGCGGTCTTCGACCAGGGCTCCTTCGGCGAGGCCGGCGGCGACCTCTACGACCAGGCCGTGCAGGTGGTGCTGCGCGACCAGAAGGCCTCGACCAGCTACATCCAGCGCCGCCTGCAGATCGGCTACAACCGCGCCGCCTCGATCATGGAGCGGATGGAGGTCGAGGGCATCGTCGGCCCGGCCAACCACGCCGGCAAGCGCGAGATCCTGGTGGAGGACGCGGTCGGCTGAGAGGGAGAGCCCGTCGCCTCCGCGGCACCCCCTCCCCGCTGCGGCAAGGGCAGGTTCGAGGCGCGGCCTGTGACGGAGCGCGACCCGCCCCCTCTCCCGAGCGGGAGAGGGCTGGGGTGAGGGAGGAGACGTCTCCCGATAGGCCACGCGCCTGATGCGCCGAGAGGGCGCGCCCTCTTCCGCCCGTTCGCGTCCCTCACCCTGTCCCTCTCCCGCACGGGAGAGGGGACCCGCGCCCTCGACCTGACGCGCGAGCCGACCGAGACCGCGAGCCGGTGCAGCCCTCGGCTCAAGGGAGAGGCCACACGGGGCGGGTCGCCGTGTTCGACCACGCCCGACCGACCCGAAAAACCTTCACCCGGCGCGGAACCGGTCCCTCACCCGGCACGTTACGCGCGTGCGAGGCCCGGAAACGGGCTCGCGTTGAGGGCGCCGGGCACGGTGTCCGGCGTCGCTTGTAGTCACGTTGCTCGTCGGAGGATGTGGTTATGAGGACTTACGACGTTGCGCCCCTGTTCCGGTCGTCCATCGGGTTCGACCGTGTGTTCGAGCTGCTCAACCAGGCCGACCGCGTCGAGGCTTCGGCGACTTGGCCGCCCTACAACATCGAGAAGGTCGCCGAGGACCAGTATCGCATCACCATGGCGGTCGCGGGCTTCACGCCCGACGAGATCGATCTGGTCCAGCAGGACACGACGCTTCTCGTGTCGGGCCAGAAGGCCGCCCAGGAGGGCGAGAAGCACTACCTCCATCGTGGCATCGCGTCCCGCACCTTCCGCCAGACCTTCAATCTGGCCGAGCACGTGACGGTCGTGGGCGCGTCCCTGGAGAACGGCCTGCTCACCGTCGCGCTGAAGCGCGAGGTCCCTGAGGCCCTGAAGCCCCGCCGCATCGCCATCGGCGGAGCGACGACGGTGCCCAGCCAGGACAACGCGCCGGTCCAGATCGCCCGGGACACCAAGGCGGCCTGAGCGGGCGGCCTGAACGGGCGGCCGGCACGGACCGGCAGGTCGTGCCGGCCGCCCCAGCCATTGCCCACGAGGAGGAGGGTCGCATGCAACAGAGCGAGACCAACCCAATCGAGTCCCCCGTCGAGCGCCTCGGCCCGATGGCGGCAGCCAATCTGAGGGCGCCGGCGGTCGACCCGTTCGAGGCCTTCGTGGCGCCGGGAGACGTTTTCCGGCATCCCCGCGAGGTGCTGGCCTATCCGGGCCTGTCGCGCGCTCAGAAACGAACGATCCTGGCATCCTGGGCCTCGGACGCGCGCGCCGTGGAATCCTGCCCGACGCTGCGCTGCCTGGCGGGCTGCCGGGCCGAGCCCGTGCCGCTCGACGCGATCCTGGCCGCCCTCCAGGCGCTCGACGCAGGTTCGGTGCCTTCCGCACACCCGGCAGCGCCTCGGCCACCCGACCCTGCGGCTTTCATCCCCCGCTCGCGTGGTCCGGCGGGGTGGCCGCAGGTGCTGAACTGAACCGGGGAGGCCCGCGCAGGCAGCCTTCGAAGCCGGGGACTGGTACCGGTCCCCGACAAGGCTGCAGGCCGGCCGGGCAGCCGGCGGTGGGGCCGTGCCGCGCTCGATCCTGTCCGCCGGCCTGTGCCTCGCCCAGTCCGGCGCCCGCCCCCTCCCCTCGGTACTGGCAGCCCTTCTGAGCCTGTCGGGCCTCGCAGAGCCCGGCGTCGCGTTCACGCGGGCGGGACCGCCGGCTGCCGCGCCGCATCCGACCGCCTTGGACGCCGCCCTGTGGTCCGTCGCGACGAGCTTCGGCGGTTGAGCGCTCGCCCCAGGGAGGCCACGAGGCCGGCTCCGCGGACGGGACGCGGCCTCGGCGTCCCCTGTGTCGGGGCGGGCCGCCAGGCCGGCAGAGAGGGCTCCCGCGGGCGCGGACGCGCCTCACACCGCCGAGAACCGGAACTCCGTGCGCGCCGCGAAGGTCTCCCCCGGACGCAGCACAGCCGAGGGGAAGGCCGGCTGGTTCGGGGCGTCCGGAAAGCCCTGGGTCTCGAAACAGACGCCGTCGCCGGAGCGGTAGAGGCGGCCGGACGACCCGACGAGCGTGCCGTCGAGGGTGTTGCCCGTGTAGAGCTGGAGCGCCGGCTGAGTGGTCCACACGTCGAGCCGGCGCCCGCTGCCCGGATGGAGGCAGGTGGCGGCCGGCCGCAGCGTCCCGGCGGGGCCACGCAGCACGAAGGTGTGGTCGTAGCCCTTGGCGATGGCGAGCTGGGGATCGCCGGTCCGGATGCGCGCCCCCAGCGGGTGCGCCGTGCGGAAGTCGAAGGGCGTGTCGGCGACCGGCCGGATCTCGCCGGTGGGGATCTGGGTCGCGTCCGTCGGCGTGAAGGCGTCGGCTTCGAGCTGCACGACGTGGTCGAGGACGCTGCCCGTCCCCTCCCCGGCGAGGTTGAAGTAGCTGTGGTTGGTGAGGTTCAGGACCGTCGGCCGGTCGGTCGTGGCCGCGTAGTCGATGCGCAGCACGCCGTCCGCGGGCAGGCTGTAGCGGACGCGCACGTCGAGAGTCCCCGGAAATCCCTCCTCGCCGTCCGGGGATCGGCGGCTCAGGGCGAGGCCTGTCGTGTCGGATCGCTCCACCCGCCACAGGCATGTCCCGAAGTTCCGCGGGCCGCCATGCAGGGTGTTGGGACCCTCGTTCACCGGGAGCCGATAGGTCCGCCCGTCGAGGCTGAAACGGCCGCCCGCGATGCGGTTGGCGTAGCGCCCGATCACCGCGCCGAAGCTCGGGCTCACGGTCTCGTAGCCCTCCAGATTCTGCAGGCCGAGGACGACATTGGCCAGCCGGCCGGCCCGGTCGGGCACCTCGACCGCCGTGACGACCGCGCCGAAGTCGATGACGGCGACCCGCAGGCTGCCCCGGCTCAGGACGTGCCGGGTGACCGCCTCCCCGTCCGCCGTGTGGCCGAAGACCTCGCCCGGCATGCCGTCCTGCCCCTTCCCGTCGCTGCCCTTCCCGTCTCGACCCGTCCCTGCCGCTTCGCTTGGCCGGGACGCGGCTAGCGTTTCCAGACGCCGAGCCGTTCGCTCCGGGCATGGTCCTCGGCCGCGACCAGTTCGGGGCTCGCCTCCGGCGAGGCGCGGCCGCCGCCGTTGAACAGCACCACTTCGGAGAGATCGCGCCCATCCACCAGGCAGTTCATGGTCTCGCTACCCGGCGCAGGCTGACAGGTCACCGTCCGGCCGCCGATGTAGCGGGTCAGCTCGTCCGCCTGCCCGCCCCGCACCCACTCCACCCCGAACAGGTGCACGACCTTCCCGCCCACCTTGAGGGTGGCGGTATCGATCACCTGGACCGTCCCCCGCACGGAATTCGGCGGGGGCGGTGTGTCGGCCTCGCCTTCGCCGGTGGTCTCGGGTGGTGGCGTGACCGTGTCGGGGGCAGCCGGCGAGGCGGCGGGCGGGGTTGCTTGTGCCGCACGGTTCGGCTCGGTCGTCCGCGACGGGGTCGGGTCGGTGGATGCGGGCGGCCCGGAATTCGGGACGCGATCCACCAGGACGAGTCCGGCGGCCACCACCGCAACCAGGGCGGCCGCGCTCGCGCCGGCCAGCCAGAGCCGCTGCCGGCGGGCGCCGTCGTCCAGGACCTCGCCTCCGGGGCTGAGCCGGTCGCGCAGGCGCTTCAGACCGTCCTGCAGGGTTTCGCCGAACCGGCCGGAGCCCGTCGTCCAGGCCGCGGCGGGATCGACCTCCCGCATCGACCCATCGATATCGTCGCCCGCGGCGGCGGCGGTGCGGCCGAGCCGGCCGCGCAGGCTCGTCCGAAGGGTCGCGAAGCGCCCGGCCGCGTTCTGCGCCAGCGCCCGGCCCTGCACCGAGGAGCGTTCGGCCAGGGACCGGGCACGCTCGGACTGGGTCTCCACGAACCGCGCCGTGGCGGCCTTCATCTCGTAGGCGCCGCTCAGCAGCGAAGAATCCTTGGCGTCCGCGTCCGCCGGCACGGGCTCGGGGTCGGGTTCCGGCGGGAGGAACAGCGCGGGGTGCCGCGCCTGCAGTTCCGCGACGAGATCCGCGAGGGTCATCGGCTCGGCGGTGTCGCCCCGCATCCGGACGGCCCCGTGCCGGTCGAGCACCCGAAAGCCGGCGGCATCGGGGACGGTGGCGGCCTCGGCGAGGAGTTCGAGCGTCCGGACCGCCACCGGGCGCGGCCGAGCCTGGGCGATCTCGGACCGGATGGCCGCGCGAAGTGCGGCGCGGCCGGGATCGTCGAGGGCCGGCCGCGCCGGCTCCGACTCCTGTTTCGCCACCACCGTTGAAGACGTCATACACCCGATCCCGGCATCACCGCGCGCCGCACACGACGGCGCCGCGGGCCTTCCACGCGAGGCTCTTACGCCTTGCCGGGCGAGGCGGCCAGGGTTCCGGCCTGGATGCTCCGCCGCAGGACCCGCCCGGTCTCGCCGAGGATGTAAGGCCGCGTTCCCGCGAAGCCCACCTCGAGGATCAGCTCCGCCTCGCCACTGGACACGGCGCCGCGGCCCGGATTGGCGGTGCGAAAATCGACGATCGCGCGGATCGTGCAGGTCTCGGCATCGCAGGCGGCGCGCATCGCGCGCGGCTCGTAGCGCCGCTCGGGCCAGCGCTGGACGAAGCTGCGCTTCTCGGCGACCAGGGCCGCGGTGGTGATCGGACGCCCATAGAAGCGCACCCGGGTGGCATAGAACTGGGTGGCGGCGCCCACCATGGTGTCGCCGGAGCCCGAGACCGTGGCGAGATAGCTCGCGGTCAGCGCCCGGGCCGCCGCGGCGTGGGCGGTGGCGGCAGGCGCGGCAGGCGCCGCGGTGGCGGCCGGGGTCTCGGCGAGCCGGCTCGGATGGTGGGCACGGCGGTGCAGGCCCTCACGCCCGGAGGGCCGTTCCAGGGCGGCGGCCCGCTTGGGACCCGGCGCCCGCGTTCCGGCGGCCTTGGGCAGACCGTCCTCGGCGGGTTCAGCCTTCGCGGAGTCAGCCCTCCTGGAATCATCCTTGGCGGCCTGCCGGACGGAGTTCGCGGCGCGCCCGCCGTCGGGCTGGCCCTTTGCCGGCTGCGTGACTGGCTGACCCTGGGCCTGCCGGTCGGCAGCCGGCGGCTGCACCGCATCCGGCGCTGCCGTGCGGGCCGGCGGGTCCACCCAGCCTGCCCCGGGCGCCGCCGACGGCTGCTGGGCCGACGCGGTGCCGGCCAGGGCCAGCGGCAGAAGCAGGCCGAGCGCGAGAGCCTTGGGTCGGACGGGATGGGTGGCGGGCATCGGTGCCTTCCTGGCGGCCGGGGCGGATCTGGGACGGATCTTGGGGAGAATGCGCCCGCCCGTCCGGGGGGTTCCCCAATCGTCTCGGGCGCACCCGCTATCCTGACGAATGGCGCGGCTTCGACCAGCCCTGGATTGCGGGGATGATGGGGTTGCGTTCGTTCGTTTCTGTACCAAGTCGGGGACAGCCTGGACCGCTGGCCGTTTCCGGGCTCTCAGCCCGCCTGTCCAGCGCCGCCGCGCATCGAGGATCCCGTGCCCCGACCTGAGACCGATGCACTGCCGCCCCCGCCATCCGTGAGGCCGCGTTGAGCACCGCGCAGCGCCGGGCGCTCCTGATCTGCAACGCCAAGGCCCGCAACGGCGGCCTCGACCTGGACGAGGTGCGGCGGATCCTGCGGGCAGGCGGCATCGTGCCCGAGGAACCGCCCCCGGACGCCGATTGCCGCGACGTGATCCGCGACCGGGCCGGAGAGGTCGATCTCGTCATCCTCGGCGGCGGCGACGGCACCATGAACTACGCCGCCCCGGCCCTGGTGGAGAGCGAGCTGCCCCTGGCGATCCTGCCGCTGGGCACCGCCAACGATCTCGCCCGCTCCCTGAACCTGCCGCTCGATCCCCTGGCGGCGGCCCGCTTCATCCCCACCGCCGAGGCGCGGCCGGTGGATCTCGGCTGGGTCAACGGTCACTATTACTTCAACGTCGCCAGCATCGGATTCTCGGCCGAGCTCGCGGGCGAACTCACCGCCGAATCGAAGAAGACCTGGGGCGTCCTCGGTTACGCGGTGGCGGCCGTCCGGGTCCTGCGGCGGGTGCGCCCCTTCACGGTGACGATCGAGCACGACGGCAAGGTCGAGCGGGTCACCACCATCCAGGTCTCGGTGGGCAACGGCCGGCACTACGGCGGCGGCATGACCGTGGAGGAGACCGCGGCGGTCGATGACGGCAAGCTCGACTTCTACAGCCTGGAGATCAAGCACTGGTGGCGCCTCCTCGCGCTGCTGCCGGCCCTGCGGCGCGGCACGCACGGGCGCGCGGACGATGTACAGGCCTTCCACACGCAGGAGATCAAGCTCTCCACCCGGAAGCCCCGGCCGGTGAATACCGACGGCGAGCTGACCACCCACACGCCGGCGCATTTCAAGGTGGTCCCGAAGGTCCTCCGCGTCTTCGCCCCGGAGCCGGTGCGCGGCCCGTCCTCATTCGACCTTGCCACCCTCGGCAACCGCCTGTTCCCGAACAGCGAGGCGTCCAACCCGTGACCGACCTGCTCCAACTCGCCAGTCAACCTGCCGTCTGGGCGGCGCTCGCCACACTGGTGGTGATGGAGGTGGTGCTCGGCATCGACAACCTGATCTTCATCTCGATCCTCACCAACAAGCTGCCGGCCGACCAGCAGACCCGGGCACGGCGGATCGGGATCGGGCTGGCGCTGATCCTGCGGCTGGGCCTCCTCGGCACGGTGGCGTTCATCGTCCATCTGACCGAACCGGTCGTCTCGCTCCTCGGTCAGGACTTCTCCTGGCGCGACATGATCCTGATCGGCGGCGGCCTGTTCCTGCTCTGGAAGGCCACCAAGGAGATCCACCACAGTGTCGATCCCGAGCCCGACACGGAGACCTCCTCCGGGGGCAGCCTCGGCTTCGGCGCGGCGATCGGCCAGATCCTGCTCCTCGACCTCGTCTTCTCCATCGACTCGATCATCACCGCGGTGGGCATGACCGAGCATGTCCCGGTGATGATGGTGGCGGTGATCGTCGCCGTCGCGGCGATGCTGCTGGCCGCCGAGCCCCTCTCGGCCTTCATCGCCCGCAACCCCACCGTGGTGATGCTGGCCCTGGGCTTCCTGATCATGATCGGCATGACGCTGATCGCCGAAGGGTTCGGGGCGCATGTGCCGAAGGGCTACATCTACACCGCGATGGCCTTCTCGGCCGGCGTCGAGGGTCTGAACATGCTCGCCCGGCGGCGCCGGCGGGCGGCCCGGGGCGACGCGTCAGCGCCGGTCGGGCAGGCCCGGCGTGCCTGAGTTCGGACAGGGCGGCGCCCGGCGGATCGGCCTGGCACTCGTCCTGCTGATCCTGTCCGCGGGCGCACACGCGGAGACCAGACCCATGGCCCCTGACACGACGGTTCTGCACGATCTCGCCCCCACCGGCACGCTCCGGGCGGCGATCAATCTCGGCAACCCGGTCCTCGCGCAGGCGGGCGCGGGCGGCCCGGCGGGGGTCTCGGTGGATCTCGCCCGGGCGCTGGCCGCGCGGCTCGGCGTGCCGGTGGCGTTCGTGACCTACCCGGGGGCCGGTGCGGTCTCGGGCTCGGCGGGATCCGGGACTTGGGACATCTGTTTCCTGGCGATCGATCCGAAGCGGGCCGAGGGCATCGCCTTCACCGATCCCTACGTGCTGATCGCCGGCAGCTACCTCGTCCCGGCCGCCTCGCCCCTCCGGAGCCTGGAGACGGTGGATCGCGACGGCGTGCGCGTCTCGGTGGGGCGCGGCAGCGCCTACGACCTGTTCCTGACCCGCGCCCTGACGCACGCGACCCTGGTGCGGGCGCCGACCTCCGCCGAGGCGGTGACGGCCTTCGCGAGGGATGGGCTGGAGGTGGCGGCGGGCGTGCATCAGCCGCTTGCCGCCTACGCGGCGGCGCACCCGGAGGTGCGGCTGTTGCCGGGGCATTTCATGGAGATTCCGCAGGCGATGGGCCTGCCGGTCGGGCGCCCGGCGGGCGCGGCCTATCTCGAGGATTTCATCGCGTGGGCGAAGCGGGAAGGTCTCGTGGCCCGCGGCCTGGAGGCCAGCGGGCAGGATCCGGGGCTGGCGGCGCCCTGAGCGGGTTCAGGCGGCGGGGAGATGAGCCAGATCCGCGCCCGCAGAGAGGTGCTCCTTGGTATCGAGGACCTCGATGGCGACGACGCTGCCCTCCGCGTCGAAGTCGAGAATGAGGCCGGGCCGCACCTCCTCGCTCTCGCTCACCGCGGAATGGGCAAGGCGCAGATACAGGGCATCGGCCTCCGGATCGTACCTGACTGTCAAGTCTGCGCCTCGAGCCGCGATCGAGGGAAGGTGAGCGAGTCTGCGACGTCAACGCCGGTTCTTCAACATGCGCCCTGCATCGGGCCATCACCGCCAAGAGCCCCCTGCCCTCTTCTCCAATCCTCTACCGCATCCTGAGGTGCCGGAGCGCAGCGCAGGCCTCGAAAGAGCGCTCCAGCCGGCCGCGCGACCTCCGGAGCCCGCCTTCGAGGCGCGCTGCGCTCGCACCTCTAGATGAGGCCGAGGGTTGGAGAGATGCTTTCTGAAGGGCTTTCCGAGCCGGCGCGGGTCCTTCAAACCACCAAGTTCACGATCCGCCCCGGCACGACGATCACCTTCCGCGGCGCCTTGCCCTCCAGGACCTTCTGGACCGCCTCCAGCGCTAGGGTCGCGGCCTCCACCGCCTTGGCGTCGGCGTCCCGCGGCACGGTGACGTCCGCGCGCTTCTTGCCGTTGATCTGGACCGGCAGGGTGATCTCGTCCTCGACGAGGAGACCGGCTTCCGCCTCCGGCCAGGGCGTCTGCGCCACGAGACCCGGGCGGCCTAGGGCGACCCAGCATTCCTCGGCGAGGTGCGGCATCATCGGGGCGATGAGCTGCACCAGGATGCCGGCCGCCTCCCCGGCCGCCGTGGCCGAGACCGGGCCGCGCAGGCCGTCCTCCAGGGCGTTGGCCAGGGTGTAGATGTGGGCGACGCAGCGGTTGAAGCGCAGCCGCTCGATATCATCCTGCACGGAAGCCAGGGCCCGGTGGGCGGCCTTGCGCAGGGCGAGGTCGGCCGTGCCGTCGCCGGTCGCCGCGCGCGCGGCGTTCACCAGCCGCCAGACCTTCTGGACGAACCGGGCCGCCCCCTGCACGCCCTCCTCGGTCCAGATCACGTCGCGCTCCGGCGGCGAGTCGGAGAGCATGAACCAGCGCGCCGTGTCGGCCCCGTAGCTCGCGATGATATCGTCGGGGTCGACCACGTTCTTCTTCGACTTCGACATCTTTTCGATCGGGCCGATCGTGATCGGCGCCTGAGTTTTCACGTGAAACGCGCGGCGCTCGCCCTCCTCGGTGGCGAAGCGGATCTCGGCCGGCGGCACCCAGGCGCCGGCCGCGTCCTTGTAGGTCTCGTGGACCACCATGCCCTGCGTGAACAGGCCCGCGAAGGGCTCAGGCGTGCCGGCCCAGCCGGTCTCGCACATCGCCCGCATGAAGAACCGGGCGTAGAGCAGATGCAGGATCGCGTGCTCGATGCCGCCGATATACTGGTCCACCGCCAGCCAGCGATCGACCACGGCGCGGTCCGTGGGGGCGTCGGTGAGCCAGGGCGCGGTGAAGCGGGCGTAATACCAGGACGAATCGACGAACGTGTCCATCGTGTCGGTCTCGCGCCGGGCCGGCGCGCCGCATTGCGGGCAGGGCACGTTGCGCCACGCCGCGTCGCGCTCCAGCGGGTTGCCGGGCTGATCGAAGGAGACCGCCTCGGGGAGCCTCACCGGCAGGTCGGCCACCGGCACCGATACCGGGCCGCAGGACTCGCAGTGGATGATCGGGATCGGGCAGCCCCAGTAGCGCTGGCGCGAGACGCCCCAGTCCCGCAGGCGGAACTGCACCTTGCGGGTGGCGATCCCCTCCCCTTCGAGCCGCTGGGCCACCGCCTCGAAGGCCTCTTCCGTGCGCATCCCGTCGAGGAAGCGCGAATTGATCATCCGCCCGTCCTCGACATAGGCGGTGTCGGTGATCACGAAGCCGGCCGGATCCTGTCCCTCGGGGCAGACCACGGGCGTGTTGCCGAGCCCGTACTTGTTCGCGAAATCGAGGTCGCGCTGGTCGTGCGCCGGGCAGCCGAACACCGCGCCGGTGCCGTACTCCATCAGTACGAAGTTCGCCACGTAGACCGGCAGTTCCCAGGACGGGTCCAGGGGATGGCGAACGGTCAGGCCGGTGTCGAAGCCGTGCTTCTCGGCCGTGTCGATCGCGGCCTGGGCGGTGCCGGTGCGGCGACACTCCTCGATGAAGGTCTGCAGCTCGGGCCGGTCGGCGGCCAGCGCGGCCGCCAGCGGGTGGTCGGCCGCGATCGCCAGGAACTTGGCGCCGAACAGCGTGTCGGGCCGGGTCGTGTAGACGGTCACCGAATCGGCGGCCCCGGCCACCGGCCGGGCCAGGGCGAACCGGACCTCCAGCCCCTCGGAACGGCCGATCCAGTTCTTCTGCATCAGCCGGACCTTCTCCGGCCAGCGGTCCAGCCCGTCGAGGGCGGTCAGCAGGTCCTCGGCGAAATCCGTGATCTTGAAGAACCATTGGGTCAGCTCGCGCTGCTCCACCAGGGCGCCGGAGCGCCAGCCGCGCCCGTCGATCACCTGCTCGTTGGCCAGCACCGTGTGGTCGACCGGGTCCCAGTTCACCTTGGCGGTGCGGCGGGTGACGAGGCCCTTGTCCAGGAAATCCAGGAACATGCGCTGCTGGTGCTTGTAGTAGTCGGGATCGCAGGTCGCGATCTCCCGGCTCCAGTCGAGCGACAGGCCCATGGCCTTCAGCTGGTCGCGCATCGAGGCGATGTTGGCGTAGGTCCAATCCCGCGGGTTGACCTTGCGCTCCATGGCGGCGTTCTCGGCCGGCAGCCCGAAGGCGTCCCAGCCCATCGGGTGCAGCACGTTGAAGCCGCGGGCGCGCTTGTAGCGGGCGACCACGTCGCCCATCGCGTAGTTGCGGACGTGGCCCATGTGGATCCGCCCCGACGGGTAGGGGAACATCTCCAGCACGTAGTATTTCGGGCGCGGGTCGCCGTTGTCGGTCTCGAACAGGCGCTGCGCGGCCCAGGCCTCCTGCCAGCGCGGCTCGGAATCCTTGGCGTTGTAGCGCTCGACGGGCTGGGGGGCGGTGCTGGTCATGGATCCGGCTGGGTCAGGGGCTCGGCGGCGGCCACAGGAGCCGGCGCGGCACGGTTTGCGCCGCGATAGCATATCTGCGCCGGAGCCGGTCAACGCGGCGCGCGATTCGGGCTTGCGCGGGGCGCGCGAACGCATAGGTCCGCATGACGGGACAGAGAACACGACGAGGGCTGCGCCGGGGTGCTCCCGATCTCATCCCTCATCCTGAGGTAACCGCGTGAGCGGGCCCCGAAGCCTCATCCTGAGGTGCCCGCGTGAGCGGGCCTCGAAGGAGGGCTCCAGGGATCGCGGTGGCTTCTGGAGGGCTCCTTCGAGGTCTCCGCTGCGCTCCGGCACCTCAGGATGAGGGTTTGGGTTGGAGAGGCGCCGCCCGGATTGGTCCGTCCTCGTGTCTTGGACCGTTGGGCGCAGACCGGCGCCCGGCAGCGACAGGACAGGCACGCCATGGACGACGCGACGACTGGCACGACGGCCCCTCCGACCGATGGGATGGGCCACAGGACAGACAAGCTCCCCGTCGGGCAGGCCGATGTCGCGGCCGGGCTCGCCGAGGTGCGGGCGGCGATCGCCCGGGCGGCCGAGGATTCCGAACGCGATCCGGCGACGGTCCAGCTGGTGGCCGTCTCCAAGACCGTGCCGGCCGAGGGCATCCTGCCGGCCCTCAAGGCCGGGCACCGCGTCTTCGGCGAGAACTACGTCCAGGAATCCACCGGGAAGTGGCCCGACCTCCGAGCCCGCTATCCCGATGTCGAGCTGCACCTCGTCGGACCGCTGCAATCCAACAAGGCCCGCGAGGCGGTCGCCCTGTTCGACGTGATCCACTCCCTCGATCGCCTGTCCCTGGCGGCGGCGCTCGCCAAGGAGATCGAGCGGTCCGGCCGCACGCCGAAGCTCCTGATCCAGGTCAATACCGGCGCCGAGCCGCAGAAGGGCGGCGTCCTGCCGGACCAGCTCGCCACCCTTTTGTCCGAGTGCCAGGAGACCCACGGGCTGGCCATCCAGGGGCTGATGTGCATCCCCCCGGCGGAGGATCCGCCCTCGGCCCATTTCGCCCTGCTGGCCCGGTTGGCGAAGGCGCACAACCTGCCGATCCTCTCGATGGGCATGAGCGCCGACTTCCCGGCGGCGATCCAGCTCGGCGCCACCCATGTCCGGGTCGGCACCGCCATCTTCGGCGCGCGAACCCGGAAGACCTGAGCCTCAGCCGATCCGCAGATGCGTCCGCGGCCCGAGGCGCCGGAGCAGCCGCAGCAGGTCGGCCCGGGCCAGGGCGACGCAGCCCTCCGTGGGGCGGTAGCCGTCCCGGGCGATGTGCAGGAAGATCGCCGAGCCCCGCCCCTTCCGGATCGGGGCGCGGTTGTAGTCGAGGTCGATCACCACGTCGTAGAGTCCGTCGTCCCGCCACATCGACTCGGCGCTGATTCCGGGGGCCGGCAGGCGGATCGGCCGGTTGTAGCGGCGGTCGCGGCGATCGTCGCACCAGCCGTCGGCGGGCCTGGTCGCCCGCAGGGGCAGCGCCGTGCGCGGACGGATCCCGAGATGGTCGGGCCGGTAGGCACCGCCGCGCAGGCGGAAGCGGCCGCGGGGCGAGCCGCCGTCGCCCTCGCGCTTGTCGCCGACGATCCCGCCCGACCCGAGGGCACAGGGAATCACCGCTGGGCCGACCAGCAGCTGCCCGCGTCGCCGGTCCCCGACGATCGCCCGCACGCGGATGTCCCCCAGGGTCAGGCGGACGGGTTTCCTGCTCGGCCGCCGCATGTTTCCCCTCCCGAACCCACCCGGTCCGGCGCGCCTTATGCCCGAGATCCGCATGCCCAACCGATGAAAATTGCGCGCAAGGCAACTTCCGGCCACAAAGGGCGCCCTATTTCTCGGTCGAACCCGGGCCGCCGAGCCGGGATTCGGGAGCCAGCCCACCGCCTCGCCGTGTGGACCGACGCCTCGATCCCGGAACGGAGCGCCCCGATCCCGCAGCCCCTCCACCGTGGCGATGGCCGCGGCGGCGAAAGGATGCGGAAACACGAGCCTTGGTAGAGTCGCGACGCGATCCTGCCGAGATCCTGACGTCATCGCATGCTGAACCCGGCAGGCGGCACTCGCCTCTCCCGCAGCATGCTCTGGGACCCCGGACGATGCCGAATGCCTACCGCCTGCTGATCTGCGACGACGACGCGATCCTGCGCGACACCCTGACCGAGCAGCTCGATCTCTGCGACGAGTTCACGGTCCTCACCGAGGCCAACGCCACGGACGCGATCCGGCGCGTCGCCGCCGAGCGCATCGACCTCGCCGTGATGGATGTCGGCCTGCCCGATCTCGACGGGCGCGAGGCCGTGCGCCGGATGCGCGCCGGCGGCTTCCGCGGCCCGGTGATCATGCTCACCGCCCAGGATTCCGAGGCGGACCATGTCGAGGGGCTGGAGGCCGGCGCCAACGACTACGTCACCAAGCCGTTCAAGTTCGGCATCCTGCTGGCCCGGATCCGCGCCCACCTGCGCAGCCACGAGGCCTCCGAGGACGCGGTGTTCCAGATCGGACCCTACACGTTCCGGCCCGGCGCCAAGCTGCTGGTCGGCGAGCGCGGCTCGAAGCTGAAGCTCACCGAGAAGGAGACCGCGATCCTGCGCTTCCTCTACCGGGCGGGACGGGCCGTGGTGAACCGCGACACCCTGCTGGCCGAGGTCTGGGGCTACAACGCCCAGGTGACCACCCACACGCTGGAGACGCATATCTACCGGCTGCGCCAGAAGATCGAGCCGAACCCCGCCACCGCCGCGATCCTCGTGACGGAGGGCGGTGGATACAAGTTGCTGCCCTGACGAATTGAAGCTTTACGTGTAGGCGATCCGGCAGGTTCGCGTATGCGCAGGGTGGTGAGGCGTTCTTGGGGCTCGACGACGATATCGCGATCCTCGCGGCCGCGCCGCTGTTCGGCTTCCTCGACCGGGACGCCCTGCGCCTGCTGACCTTCGCGGCGGAGCGGCGCGACCTGGCGGACGGCGACCTGCTGTTTTCCCGCGGCGATCCGGCCGAGGGCGGCTTCGTGGTGATGGCGGGGACGATCCGGCTCGCCCCCCGGATGCCGGGGGCCGAGCCGGTGCGGGCCGGACGCTCGGCGCTGATCGGTCAGCTCGCCCTGTTCGTGCGCGGGACGCGCCCGACCGAGGCCCGGGCCGAGGGCAGCGCCGCGGTGATGCGGATCACGCCGATGCTGATGCGCCGGGTGCTGGAGGAATTCCCCGCCGCCGCGCAGGCCGTCCACGACACCCTGGCGGACGACCTCGCCGGGCTGGTGAGCGACCTCGATCAGGTGCGCGAACTCCTCGAGGTCATCGACGGCATCTCGTCAGGTGACAGCTCCGGTGACCGCTTGTAAGCACGGGCTCCCGCCGCAAGAGTTCTGACCCTGTCCATGTCCCAGGCTGGCCTGCCCCATTCCGATCTCGCCCAGACCATCGAAGCCGCCTGGGAGGACCGCGCCAACATCTCGACCGCCACCCGGGGCGCGGTGCGCGAGGCGGTCGAGGCGGCTCTGGACCTGCTCGATTCGGGCCAGGCCCGCGTCGCCGAGAAGAGCGGCAACCACGACTGGGTGGTGAACCAGTGGCTGAAGAAGGCGGTGCTGCTCTCCTTCCGTCTCAACGACATGGCGACGATCGCGGGCGGCCCCGGCGGCGCGCCCTGGTGGGACAAGGTCGCCTCCAAGTTCGCCGGCTGGGGCGAGGCCGAGTTCCGCGCCGCCGGCCTGCGCGCCGTGCCGGGCTGCTTCGTCCGCCGGGGCTCCTACATCGCGCCGGGCGCCGTGCTGATGCCGAGCTTCGTCAACCTCGGCGCCCATGTCGGCGAGGGCACGATGGTCGACACCTGGGTGACGATCGGCTCCTGCGCGCAGGTCGGGAAGAACTGCCACATCTCCGGCGGCGCCGGCATCGCGGGCGTGCTGGAGCCGCTCCAGGCCAACCCGGTGATCATCGAGGACGACTGCTTCATCGGCGCCCGCGCCGAGGTGGCGGAGGGTGTCATCGTCGGCCAGGGCAGCGTCCTGTCCATGGGCGTCTATATCGGCGCCTCCACCAAGATCGTGGACCGGACCACCGGCGAGGTGATGTACGGCCGCGTGCCGCCCTACTCGGTGGTCGTCTCGGGCACAATGCCCGGCAAGGCGCTGCCGGACGGCACGCCCGGCCCGGGCCTCTACTGCGCGGTGATCGTCAAGCGCGTCGATGCCGGCACCCGGTCGAAGACCGCCATCAACGAGCTGCTCCGCACCTGATGTCCTGACATTCGAAGGCGGTCCGATGGAGACGCAGGCGCTGAACCTCTCGGTGGCGGGCCGTCCGGTGCCGACCCCCTGCGACAGGATCGGCGACGGTCCGGAGGCGCTCCTGCTCCCGGCCCTGTCGACGATCTCGGCACGCGCCGAGATGCGGGACCTCGCCCGCGCGCTGGCGACCGACTACCGCTGCCTCGTCCCCGACTGGCCGGGCTTCGGCGCCCGGCCGCGGGCGCGGGTGCCGCTGGCCCCGGACACGTTCCACGCCTTCCTGGACGCGCTCCTCGCCGCAGCCCCCGGCCCCTATGCCCTCGGGGTCGCGGCCGGGCACGCCGCCGGCTACCTGGTCGCGGCCGCCCGGCGCCATCCGCACGCCTTCGCGCGGCTGGTCCTGATGGCGCCGACTTGGCGGGGGCCGCTGCCCACCGCGATGCCGGGGCGGGTGCACTGGTTCCCGCGCATCCGCCGGGCCGTGGAGGCCCCGGTCCTCGGCGAGGCGCTCTACCGGGTCAACATCAGCCCGCCGATCATCGGCCGGATGATGCGCGCCCATGTCTACGCGGACCCGGCCCGCGTCACGCCGGCGGTGATCCGCGACAAGCACGCGATCACCCGGCAGCGGAACGGCCGCTTCGGCACCGCCGCCTTCGTCACCGGCGGCCTCGACCCGGTCGGCAGCCGTGCCGCGTTCCTGGCGCTGTTCGGCGACGGCCTGCCGCCGACCCTGGTGCTGCGCCCCGACGGGGCGCCGCGGCGCTCGGGGGCCGAGATGGATGCCCTGATCGCCGAGGGTCGCGTGACCGGCGCCGCGATTCCCGGCGCCCTCAGCCCGCACGAGGAATATCCCGGCGCGGTCGCAGCCGCGATCCTGGGCGCCTGAGCCAGACGATCGCGGGGGCCGGCCGGGTGTCCGTGACAGGCGGCCGGGATCGGCACCGCCACCCTGGACAGACCCATCGACCTGTGCAGGGACTGGATGCGCCGGCCGAACCGTTCCTCCGGCAGCGGGCGCGGCCCGCAGATTCCATCCGATAGAGCCCCGGATCCGATGCTGCGCACCCCGTCCCTGGCCCCCCTCGCCCCGGCAGCCCTCGCCCTCCTCCTGGCCTTCGCCGTCCGGGCCGAGGAAGCGCCCCACCCGGCCGCCGCGCCCGCCGCCCCGTCTCTCGGGTCCGACACCCTCAAGCCCGGCAAGCCGGCCGTGAAGCCCTATCTGCCGGATGCGGCGCTCCCCGACGCGGTCCAGCTCCTGCCGTCGCCGCCGGCCCACGACGCACCCCTCGACAAGGCCGACCGGGCGGCCTTCAACATCACCCGGACCCTCAAGGGCAGCCCCCGCTGGGACCTCGCCGCCAACGACGTGGCCGAGGGCGCCGCCGCGGTGCTGGAGAACTTCGCCTGCGTGCTCGGCACCCGCATCGATCAGGCGCGGGTGCCGGCGGTGATCAACCTCCTCGAGCGCACCCGCCTCGACCTCGCCCGGGCGACGCGGGCGCCCAAGGTGCATTACCGCCGCCTGCGTCCGTTCGTGGGCAACGAGGCGCCGATCTGCGTGCAGCGCAGTCAGGCCCTGGCCGACAGCTTCAGCTACCCCTCGGGTCACGCCACCCAGGGTTGGGCCTACGCGCTGATCCTGGCGGCGCTCGTGCCCGAGAAGGCGACGCCCATTCTGGTCCGGGGCCGGGCCTATGGCGAGAGCCGGATCGTCTGCGGCGTGCACTGGCTCAGCGACGTGGCGGCGGGACGCCTGACCGGCACCGCGGTCTTCGCCGCCCTGATGGGGGATGCGACCTTCCGGGCCGATCTGGAGAAGGCCCGGGCCGAACTCCGCGGTGCCCTCGCGGGCTCCGGGACGTCCCCCGATCAGGCCGTCTGCACCCGGGAAGCGGAGGCCCTGCGGGAGCCGCCGCTCGAGTTCTAGCCTCGAACCGTTCCAGATTTGAAGCCTTCTAAGTGTGTGATTTCTAACACGTTTTCGGCTTGATCAAGACCCCGTGAACGGTGGTACGGCAACCCCAGCGCCGCGTCAGGGCGCGTTTCGGGGTTTCCGAATGTCATACCGTATCGCCCAGTCCGGCCTGCTTCTCGCCACCACGGCCCTGACCACCGTCATCGTCCCCCAAGCCGCGGCGGCGCAGGGCGCCGCCGTGCAGCTCAACGAGATTTCCGTGGAGGCCGCCCGGCCGGCCGTCGCGGCTCCGACGGGTCTCGGCAGCGGCGGCGGCAATGTCAGCGGCGGTGATGGGGGCAGCGCGGCGACCAGCGGCGGCGGCGGCGGACCGTCCGGCATCACCGGCTACGTGGCGCGGGTGAGCCCGGCCGCCACCAAGACCAACACGCCCCTGATCGAGACCCCGCAATCGGTCTCCGTGGTCACCCGCGAGCAGCTCAACGACCGCAACGTGCAGAGCCTCAACGAGGCCGTGGCCTACACGCCCGGCGTGTCGAGCAACGTGTTCGGCTTCGATCCGCGGGCCGACGCGTTCTACATCCGCGGCTTCGCGGAGACCTATGACGGCGTGTTCCGCGACGGCCTGCGCCAGACCGGCGTCGGCTTCGCGGTTCCCCGGATCGAACCTTACGGAACGGAGGCCCTGACGATCCTGCGTGGGCCGGCCTCCGGCCTCTACGGCCTGGGCTCGCCCGGCGGCATCGTCGACGTGACCAGCAAGCGGCCCGTTTTCGCTCAGTTCGGCGAGGTCTGGTTCCAGGGCGGCAACTTCGACCGCTTCCAGGGCAATTTCGATGTCGGCGGCCCGGTGGAGGGATCGGACGGCACGATGGCCTACCGGCTGACCGGCGTCGCCCGGCAATCCAATACGTTCCTGCCCGGCCCCGGTGTCCGGGACGACCGTTTCACGATCGCGCCCGCCTTCACGTGGCGCCCCACCGCCGACACGACCTTCACGCTGCTGACCGAGTTCCAGGAATCGAACGTCCCGGGCAATGCGAGCTTCTACAACTTCCCGGGTTTTCGCGTGTCGCGGATCTACTCGGGTGACGGTGCGCTCAACACCTATCGGACGGATCAGCACCGGATCGGTTACGCTTTCGAGCACCGGTTCTCGCCGGACCTCATCCTGCGGCAGAACTTCCGCTATTCCGGCGTCGACGCCAATTTCTCGTACACGCAGGTCGACGCGGTGACGGGCCTCAGCGCGCAGCGGTCCACCGGGCTGTTCAAGCAGTCACTGGCCTCCTTCGCGGTCGACACGCAGCTCGAGGGCCACCTCCGCACCGGCCCGGTCGCCCACACGCTGCTGGCCGGCATCGATTACTACCACTACGACTTTTCGAGCGTGGCCGGTTTCGGCGTGGCGCCCGACCTCAACCTGCTCACCCTGAACTACGGCCGCCAGCCGATCGCGCGCCCCGCCGTCGATCGCTCGTCGCGGCAGGCGCAGGACCAGGTCGGGGTCTATTTCCAGGAACAGGCAAAGGTGGGGAAATTCGTCCTGACGCTGACCGGGCGCCAGGACTGGGTCGCCTCCGACACGGCCAGCATGACGCGGGGCGTGGTCGCCGGTCCGCAGAGCCAGAACGACAGCGCCTTCACGTATCGGGCCGGCCTGAACTATGAACTCGCGCCCGGCCTCGTACCCTACGCGAGCTACGCGACGACCTTCACCCCGCAGGTCGGTGTCAACACTGTCACTGGCCGCCCCTACAGGCCCGCCACCGGCGATCAGATCGAGGCGGGCGTGAAGTACCTGATCCCAGGCACGAACATCAGTGCCGGCATTGCGGGCTTCGACATCACTCAGACGAGCATCCTGCGCCAGGATCCCACGAATTTTGCCAACCAAGTAGCGACCGGCGAGGTCAATTCGCGCGGCTTCGAGATGGAAGCGACGGCAAACTTCGCGCCCGGGACCAACCTGACGCTCGCTTACACCCATCTCGACTTCCGCTTCGTCAAGCAGACCTCGGCCGTCACCGGGGCGGCAATCGACGGGAACCAGCTCTCGGGTATCCCGGGTGACACCTTCGCGTCGTTCCTGACCTACCTGTTCCCGCCCTCCTCCGCGTTGCGGGGTCTGACGATCGGCGGCGGCATCCGCTTCAATGCCAACAGCTTCGCCGATGACGAGAACACGGTGCGCAATCCGACCGTGACTCTGTTCGACGCCTTGGTCGCCTACGATTTCGCGGCGCTCGACCCGAAGTACAAGGGTTTCCGAGCCCAGATCAACGCGTTCAACATCTTCGATCGCGACTACACGAATTGCCAGGCCGGCTTCTGCTACCGCGGCGCCCCCGCCACTTTGATCGGCAGCCTGATCTACCGCTGGTAGTCCCAACCGGGGCGGGTGCGGGCATGGCAGGCCCCCGTCCCCGGCATTGGAGATCGGTACGGAAACCGTCCTAAGGCCGGAGCATCGTCCTCCGATCCGGACCCGCCATGCTCTCGACCCTTCTGGTCGTGCTGCCGATCTTCGCCCTGATCTTCGCCGGCTGGCTGGCCCGGCGGATCGGCGTGCTCGGCTCCGCCGCCACCACCGAACTCAACCGGTTCGTGGTCTTCCTGGCCCTGCCGGCCCTCCTGTTCGACGTGACCGCCCACGCCCAGTGGAGCGCCATCTGGAAGCCCGGCTTCATCGGGGCCTTCGGCCTCAGCAGCCTCGCGGTCTTCGCCCTCACCGTGCTGATCCGGCGCGGGGGAGGGCGGCCGCTGGCCGACGCGGCCGTGGACGGCCTCAACGCCGGCTACGCCAATACCGGGTTCATGGGGTTTCCCCTGGCGCTCGTCGCCTTCGGACCGGAGGCCCTGGCCCCCACCACGGTGGCGGCAATCCTCACGGTCTGCGGTGTGTTCGCGGTGGCGATCGTACTGATCGAAACCGCATTGCGGCGCGAAGCGGTCCCGTCGGGCGGGAGCGGTCCCTGCCGCCCCGTCTGGCAGGCGGTCGGCGGCTCGTTGTTKCGCAACCCGCTCCTCGTGGCACCGGCCCTGGGCGCCCTGGTGCCGAGCATGGGCCTCACCGAGCCGGACGCCGTGGAGACGTTCCTGAAGCTCCTGGGCGGGGCCGCGGCGCCCTGCGCCCTCGTGGCCCTGGGCCTGTTCCTGGCCCAGAGCCGCCGTCCCCAGGGCCGCCAGGGGTGGGAGACAGGCCTTCTCGTCGGCCTGAAGCTCGCCCTTCACCCGCTGCTCGCCTTTGGGCTCGGCCGCTTCGTGTTCGACCTGCCCCCCCTCCTCCTGCACACCGCTGTGCTGATGGCCGCGCTGCCGACCGGCACCGGGCCGTTCATGCTGGCAGAGTTCTACCGGCGCGAGGCAGACCTGACCGCCACCGTTGTGCTGGTCTCGACGGTTCTGGCGGTCGTCACGGTCTCGGCCTACCTGGCGGCCATCGCCTAGGATTTTCGCACGCTTCGTGGGTCCGCGGTCCTGGCGGAGGGCCACATTCCGAAACCCGGCGACCACGCTCTCGCCGCAGACGAACCGTAGCAGAGGAATCGTAACACATGGATCCTAGCGTCGTGGCGCGGCACGCCGTGTCCGCGCTAGAACGATCCGGCAAGCGGGGGCGGAACGACGGCTGATGGTGGGTTCGGGAGTTTCGATCGCGGGGCGGATGATCCGCCTCGCCTGTGCGACCGGCTTGGCGCTCAGCCTCTCGGCCTGCTTCCGGCCGCTCTACGGGCCGACGGCTTCGGGTGAGACGGTCCAGGCGCTGCTCGCCTCCGTCCAGGTCGACGAGGTGGCGATGGCCCAGGGCCAGGAGCGCCTCGGCCATTACCTGCGCAGCGAGCTGGTCTTCGACCTCGACGGCTCGGGACAGCCGGCGACCAAGCGCTACCGGCTGAAGCTGTCGGGCTCCGAGATCGTGCAGACCCCGATCGTCTCCTCGACCACGGGCCGCGCCGAGGCCGGCACCCTGGTGGCCAACATCAAGTACAGCCTCGAGGACATGAGCGGCGCCAAGATCTACACCGAGGGCGTCGCCACCTCGACCGCGACCTACGACCGCTCGGTCCAGCGCTTCGCCAGCCAGCGGGCGGCGCGGGATGCCGAGATCCGTCTGGCGAGCGTGCTCTCCGATCAGATCAAGAGCCGCCTCGCCGCCGTCCTGTCGACGAAGCCGTAGCCCGGCGTGACCGCGGTCAAGGCCGGCGAGATCGAGGGGCTGATCCGGCGCGGACCCGATCCGCGCATCCCCGTGATCCTCGTCTACGGACCGGATACCGGTCTGGTGACCGAGCGCGCCCGCAAGCTCGCCGAGGATTTCGTCCCCGACCCGGCGGATCCCTTCGCCCTGGTGCGGATCGACGGCGACGCCCTGGCGGCCGATCCGGGCCGGCTCTGCGACGAGGCCGGGACGATGGGCCTGTTCGGCGGCCGCCGGTCGATCTGGGTCCGTCCGGGCACGCGCAACTACGCCCCCGCCGTCGAGGCCGTGCTGGGCGCGACGGTGGCGGATGCCCGCATCGTCGTGGAGGGCGGCGACCTCGCCAAGAACAACCCGCTGCGCACCCTGTGCGAGCGCTCGCCCCGGGCGCTGGCGATCCCCTGCTACGCCGATGACGAGCGGACGCTCTCGGATCTGATCGAGCGCACCCTCCAGGACCGCGGCCTGCGCATCGACCGCGCCGCCCGGGAGGTCCTGGCCCGCAGCCTCGGCGGCGACCGCCGGGCGAGCCTCATGGAGATCGAGAAGCTCGCTCTCTACGCCGCGGGGGAGGGCGGCGGGGACAAGACCGTGACCCTCGACCATGTCGAGGCCGTCACCAGCGACGTCGCGGCGAGCGTGCTCAGCACCCTGATCGACGCCGCCTTCGACGGCCGCCGCGACGCGGTGGAGCGCGACTACCGGCGCTTCCGCCACGAGGGCCTCGACCCGGGCGTGGTGCTGGGGTCGGCGCTGCGGCACGCCCTGACGCTGCTCACCACCCGCCTCGACAATCCCGACAAGACCCCCGCCATGATGGTGGCGACGTGGCGCGGGCTGCATTTCAAGCGCAAGGCCAGCCTTGAGGGCCAGCTCGGCGCCTGGCCGCCCGGCACGCTCCGACAGGCCGTGGCGGCCCTGCAGGAGGCGGTTCTCGCCTGCCGGCGGGCCGAACCCGATCTGGCCCACGCCCTGGCCTCCGCGGCCCTGCTGCGGGTCGCGGAGGCCGGCGCGCGGCGGCGACGATAGCGCCCCGTTTCAGGCGCCGTCAGCGCCCCCGGACTGGCGGCGCGCGAGCCACGGCCCCCCAGAACAGGCTGGAGAAGAAGCGGGTCGGAGGCCCGAAGCCGACCGCGTCCAGCAGGGTTGCGACGGCCGCCATCAACAGGGCTGGCTCGCATATGCATCTTGGTTTCCGGCGAGCATCAGGGGCTCACCCGGCTTCAGGCGCACGGCGATGGATTGCAGCGATCGCCCGCTGGTCCGCTTCGCCCGGCAGATGCTGCAGCACGCCGATCAGGGCCGCAGCGTCGTAGGCTACGTCACGGGGGAGGGCATCCACCGTCCCACGGACGATCTCGGTTCGGTCGCGGAGTCCGTCCTGCGCCAGCCGCGCGACCGAGCGATCCATCATGGCGTCGGACGGATCGACCGCTGTGAAGTGCAGCCTGGCTCGAGGGCCGCCGCGGTCAGGATCTCGGTGCCGCTGCCGCCCGCGCCGACGATCAGCAGCCGCGCCGCCGTGCCGCGGCCCAGGACGGCGACCCCCGTGCACTACTCTGCCCGGACCAGCCAAGATCGCGCGGACGGCGTTGCGCCGGCCTTCGGAACAGCACGCCGACCGTGCGCGGCGCCAGCCTGGACTTAATCAGCCATTCGAGACTTGGAAGCGGTCGAGCAGGGCCTGCAGCTCGTCCTTCGTCTCGTAGCGGATGCGGATCTCACCCGAATCGGCGTCCTTGGGCTTGTAGGAGACCGGGACGCCGAGCGCCCGGTGCATCCGCAGCTCCAGGTCGCGCACCGGGGCAGGCCGCTCGGCGGACAGGCGTGGACGGCCGGGGCGGGGCGCTTCCGTGGGTGCGGCCTCCGCGGAGGCGATGGCCTCGACATCCCGGACCGACAGGCCCTCGGCCACGACGCGGCGCGCCAGCGCCTCGGGATCGCGCACGGCCAGCAGCGCCCGGGCATGGCCAGCGGTCAGCTCGCCGGCGGAGACCCGCTCCTGCACGGAGAGCGGCAGGTTGAGCAGCCGGAGCGTGTTGGCCAGGTGGCTGCGGCTCTTGCCGAGGATTTCGGCCAGCTCCTTCTGCGTGTACGAGAAATCCTTCATCAGGCGCTCGTAGCCGGACGCCTCCTCGATGGCGTTGAGGTCGGTGCGCTGGACGTTCTCCAGGATCGCGAATTCCAGGGAACCCCGGTCGTCGATCTCGACCACCACCACCGGCACCTCGTCGAGGCCGGCGCGCTGGGCCGCACGCCAGCGCCGCTCGCCGGCCACGATCTCGAAGGTGCCGGGCACGTCGCTGATCGGCCGCACGACGATTGGCTGGATGATGCCCCGCTGGCCGATGGAAACCGCGAGTTCCGACAGCTCCGTCTCGGCGAAACTCCGGCGCGGGTTGCGCGGGTTGGCACGCAGGAACTCGATCTGAACCCTGCGCTGCTCCTCGGCCTTGGCCGAGCCACGGCCCGCCTCGTTGAAGTCACCGATCAGCGCCGCGAGCCCGCGCCCCAGTCGAGGCTTCGCCCCCTCCTCCGCCATGATCGCCACCCGTGTCACGCTCCACATCCCCCCTCTTCGAACCGGAGGGGGCTCAAATCAATCAGGCCGCGGCCGGAACCCGGCCCTCGCGCTGGATCACCTCCGAGGCGAGGCGCAGGTAGGCTTGGCTGCCGGCGCATTTCAGGTCGTACAGCAGCGCCGGCTTGCCGTGCGAGGGCGCCTCGGAGATGCGGACGTTGCGGGGGATCACGGTCTCGTAGACCTTGTCGCCCATGAACCCGCGCACATCCGCCACGACCTGGGCCGAGAGGTTGTTGCGCGGGTCGAACATCGTCAGCACGATGCCCTGGATCGTGAGCTTCGGGTTCAGGGCGCCGCGGACCTGCTCGACGGTGCGCAGCAGCTGGCTGAGACCCTCCAGGGCGAAGAACTCGCATTGCAGCGGCACCAGCACCGCGTCGGCGGCCGCCAGCGCGTTGATGGTCAGCAGGTTGAGCGAGGGCGGGCAGTCGATCAGCACGTAGCTGATCCGGCTCAGGCTCGGCGCCTGGGTCAGGCTCTTCAGGACGCTGCGCAGCCGGTGCGCCCGGTCGGGCAGGGTGGCGAGTTCCAGCTCGAGACCGAGGAGATCCATGGTCGAGGGCGCCAGGGACAGCCGCGGCACCGCGGTGGGAACGACCGCCTGCGCCAGGGAGGCCTCGCCGGCCATGACCTCGTAGGTCGAGACCTTGCGCTTGGCGCGATCGATGCCCAGACCCGTGGAGGCGTTGCCCTGCGGATCGAGATCGATCACCAGCACGTCCTCGCCGATCGCCGCCAGGGCGGTGCCGAGATTGATCGCCGTGGTGGTCTTGCCGACGCCGCCCTTCTGGTTGGCGAGCGCCAGAACGCGCAGAGGGCGGCGCATGGATGAATCCATGGACCGGTCGGCGGGATCGCCGAGGATCGCTTCGCTCATCGGTGGCTCGGGGCGGCGAGGGCAGTGACGCGCACGATCCGGGCATCGGAATCGGTCCGGCTCGGCACGAGGTCGTTAACGACTGTCCACTGCGCGCTGGCCTGGGTCAATTCGGCTTGTACGTCCCGGCCCTTCGGAAACAGCCCGGTGGTGCCCGTTTTCAACAGAGGCTCGGTCCAGGCGAGGAGCTGCACCATCGGCGCGAGGGCGCGGGCGCAGACCACGTCGGTCCCGGCGTAGTCGCCGATCACCGCCTCGATCCGGGCGTTGCGCACCCGGGCCGGCGCTCCCGTGAGCCGGGCGGTCTCGATGAGGAACGCGCATTTGCGCGCGTTGCTCTCCACGAGGTCCACGCGGATGCCGCGCTCCTGGCCGGCGATGGCGAGGATCAGGCCCGGGATGCCCGCCCCGGAGCCGAGATCCAGCCATGTGCGGGCCTCCGGTGCCAGATCGAGGAGTTGCAGCGCGTCCTCGATGTGGCGGCTCCAGACTTCCGCCAGCGTCGCCGGGCCGACGAGGTTCTTGATCGGTTGCCAGCGCCGCAACTGCGCCACGTAGAGATCGAGCCGCTCGGCTGTTTCACGTGAAACACGGGAGGCCGCGAGGATGCGGGCGCGGTCCGGTTCGATCATGCCGAGAGCTGATCCACCACGGCCGGTAGCGAGCGCGCACCGCGCCGCGCATGGGCTGCCAGGAGCGTGAGGGCCGCCGGCGTCACGCCCTCGATGCGTGCCGCCTGTCCCAGGGTTCCGGGCCGTACGGTCTCGAGCTTCACCCGCATCTCGTTGGAGAGTCCCGAAATGGCCGCGTAATCCAGGCCCGGAGGCAGGCGGACCGCCTCGTCCCGACGGAAGGCCGCGATGTCGGCGTCCTGACGGTCGAGATAGACCGCGTAGGTGGCGTCGGTCTTCATCCGGTCGGCGATCCGCGGGGCGACCTCGGCGAGGTCAGGCCAGACCGCCGCCAGGTCGGCCCAGGCGATCTCCGGATAGGCGAGCAGCTGGAAGCCCGAACGGCGGATGCCGTCGCGGTTCAGGGTGATGCCGTGGATCGCTGCCTGGCTCGGCGTCAGACTCACGGAGTCGAGGCGGGCGCGGGTCGCGTCGAGGGCGGCCCGCCCGGCCGCGAAATGGGCGGCCCGACGTCCCCCGACACAGCCCAGCGCGATCCCCCGCGGCGTCAGGCGGGCGTCGGCGTTGTCGACCCGCAGGGATAGCCGGTATTCCGAGCGCGAGGTGAACATCCGGTAGGGCTCGCTGACCCCCTGGGTCACGAGGTCGTCGATCATCACGCCGAGATACGACTCCGCCCGGTCGAAGCCTGCGATCTCGAGGCCGCCCGCGTGACGGGCGGCATTGAGCCCGGCCACCAGCCCCTGGCCGGCCGCCTCCTCGTAGCCCGTGGTGCCATTGATCTGGCCGGCCAGGAACAGGCCCGGCAGGCGCTTCACCTGCAGGCCGACATCGAGTTCCCGGGGATCGACGTAATCGTACTCGATGGCGTAGCCGGGACGGAGGATCGCGGCCCGCTCCAGCCCCGGGATCAGGCGGACCAGGTCGC
Organism: Methylobacterium sp. P3_A11; assembly: GCF_056403155.1. Classification (NCBI taxonomy): domain Bacteria; kingdom Pseudomonadati; phylum Pseudomonadota; class Alphaproteobacteria; order Hyphomicrobiales; family Methylobacteriaceae; genus Methylobacterium; species Methylobacterium sp. P3_A11. The sequence continues at coordinate 15,108 of NZ_JBFUGA010000050.1, read as the reverse complement.
GCTGCACCTCTTCCGGCAGTGCCGTGGAGATGCCGTTCGGGTAGACCGTCGGATCGTCGAGTCCTTCGGGCTCCAGGAAGATCTGGTGGCCCTCCCGGTCGCCGAAGCGCACGACCTTGTCCTCGATCGACGGGCAGTAGCGCGGCCCCCGGCTGGCGATCCCGCCGGAATACATCGGCGAGCGGTGCAGGTTGGCGCGGATCAGGTCGTGGACGGCCCGGCTCGTCCGAGTGATGCCGCAGCGGATCTGCGGCGTGGTGATCCGCTCGGTCAGGGTGGAGAACGGCACCGGCTCGGCGTCGGCCTCCTGCATCTCCAGGCCGGACCAGTCGATGGTTCGCCCGTCGAGGCGCGGGGGCGTGCCGGTCTTCAGGCGTCCGAGGCGCAGGCCGAGGCGGTCGAGGGTCCGGGCCAGCCCGATCGCCGGCGCTTCGCCGACGCGACCCGCCGGGATCTGCCGCTCGCCGATGTGAATCAGCCCGCGCAGGAAGGTTCCGGTGGTGAACACCACCGCGGCGCAGGCGAGGGTGTGGCCATCCGCCAGGACCACGCCGTGGAGGCGGCCCTCCGGATCGAAAGCCAGATCCTCGCAGGCGCCCGCGACCACCGTCAGCCCCTCGGTCTCGGCCACCGCGGCCTGCATGGCGGCCGCGTAGAGCTTGCGGTCGGCCTGGGTCCGGGGGCCGCGCACCGCCGGACCCTTGCGGCGGTTAAGCAGGCGGAACTGGATCCCGGCCGCGTCCGCCACCCGGCCCATCAGGCCGTCGAGGGCATCGACCTCGCGCACGAGATGGCCCTTGCCGAGCCCGCCGATCGCGGGATTGCACGACATGGCCCCGATCGTCCCCGGATCGTGCGTGACCAGAACCGTGCGCGCGCCGCAGCGGGCAGCGGCGGCGGCGGCCTCGACGCCGGCATGGCCGCCGCCCACGACCGCGACGTCGAACCGGGCGGAGGAGGGGGTAAGCATCGGGGGACGCGCAGCCTCTGGCGGGATCTCACGCGGGCGAAGGGCGCCACGCACCCGGCCTGCCGGCGGTGCACGGCGCCGGAGACCGCGGTTCTGCGGACGGTCTAAGCGGGTCCGGGCAGGACGGTCAACGCGCGCTGTCCGCCTTCCGGCAGCCCCGACATTCCCGACGTGGCGATGCCGAACGGCACAGCCCACATGAATACAGTATTATTAGCGATATTTACGCCGAGTTATATTGTTCACTCAAGTTGAATTCTTGAAGGATGACGGAAGACTTGGCAAGCCTCACTTGTCAGTCGCGCCGGACCGTGCAAATCTTGCGCCGTGACGGAATCCTGAACGGACAACGCCGTCCGGCAGGCCCACGAGAGGGCGTGTTTCGCCGCGTCGCCGAGCGACGCGCGATGAGGAGAGATCGCAATGTCGTCGCTGACGATCGGCCTCGGTGCCGTCTGCTGCGCGGCCGGGGCCGCGGCCCATTTTCTCGACAGCACCCATCGCAAGGAAGGCCTGTTCGGCCTAGCGGGCTTCGCCCTGCTGCTGACCGGGATGTTCCTGACCCGCTCCTAGGGCATCGATCCAGACGCAAGTGTCCGCGACGCTTGGAAACGTGGATGCTGCGACAAGGACCGCGGGCTCAGGCGTCGGATCGCCGTGACGGCGTCTGAGCCCGCGCGGGCGGCCGCGGAATGGGTCTCAGCCGGTCATGGCCGTGGCCGTGTAGCCGGCCTTGGTGAGGGCGTCCGCGATGGTGAGCGCCTGCACGTCGGTGCGGATGGCGACCCGTGCAGCCGCCCGGTCGACGGCGACATGGGCCCCGGGATCGATCCGCTTCACCAAGCCGGTCACCGCGGCGGCGCAGCCGTCGCAGGTCATGCCCTCGACCCGTATCAGCAGGTCGGCCCGCGTCTCGTCCATCCGGGCCTCTTCCAACCGTGTACCCCGAATGTCGGGAGGCGGAGCCGGCCGCGCAAGCCGTGCGCCCGACTCAGAACAGCGCCGGCATGCGGAAGGCGTAATCGATGCGCAGGCCGAACTGATACTGATTGGGGTTGCCGAACGGGCGGCGCACCAGGGGGCTGTCGCCGGAGGCGCCCAGGATCCGGGTGTAGCCGGCAAAGGCCGTGTAGGACCAAGTCTCGCTCTGCGTGTAGGTCACGCCGCCGAGCACTCCCGCCGAGTAGAAGCTGCGCGGATCGTAGGGGGTGACCCGCCCGTTCAGGGCCGCCTCGATCGGGGAGACGCCGAAATATTTCCGGGCGTAGCTGGCATCGCCGAAGTTGAAGCGCGGCCCGATGGAGAACAGGAACTTCTCCGCCGGGATCAGGTAGTCGGCCGCCAGCGAGCCGACCGTGCCGTGATGGCCGTAGATGCCCTGGCGGACTTCGACGCGGGTCCGGATGAAGGAGACCGGATAGAACTCCGCGAACACGCCGGGCTCCACCGCGAAGCGTGCATCGCGGAAGCCGAACAGGTGGCGCCGGTCGTCCCCGTAATAGCGCCCGGGCACGAAGCGCGCGGTCGGCCCGATCCGGAAGGTGCCGGTGTCGAACAGGGACAGGCTGAAGCCGTCGTCCGGTGTCGAGAACCGGCGCGGCTCGCCCACCCGGCGGATGTCGATCGAGGGATAGCCGACGGCGGTGTAGTCGCTGGCGCCCGGATAGCGCGGCACGGCCTGGATCGAGCCGCTCACGGTGACGATCCAGGTATTGGGATCGATCAGCGCGAAGGTCGGCGTGGTCCGCGGAAGATCGGCGCCGAGATCCGCGGCCCGCGTCGGCGTCGTGCCGAAGGCTGCGAGGAGCGCGCCGGCGCCGAGAACGGCGCGGAAGCGTGGGTTACGCTGGGGAACGGAGGTCATGGCAACGCTTTATGGCCCCTTTTCATCCGCTCCGCATTCGCAAGCCGCACAACCCTCCCCGGAGCGCCCCGCAATCGGACGCGACGTGATGATTCCGCAACGTTCCAGCGGGCGCCGGCGTCACACCGCACGGAATTAACAGCCTGTGGCGCGCCATCGCCGTCCCTGAGCCTTGCCGGGCCGGGTGCGCGCGGCCAATGATCCTGCGATTCGGTTCGCGCCCGGCGGGGTTCGCCCGGGATGTCCCCCGGCGACCGGCGCGCGTTCCCGGCAGGTGTTCAGACGATGGTCCCGGTCCTCGGCCGGTACGCGGGGCTGTTGACGGTCGGCCTTCTCGGGCTCGTCGTGTTCGGGCCGCTCGCGGTGTTCCTGCCGCTTTGGAGTGCCCTGGCGCTCGGCGTCGTGGCCGCTGTGGCCGGCGGTCTCGCCCTCACCCGGATCGCCGCCTTGAAGGCGCGCTGCGAGAAGCTGTCGGGCGAGGTCGATCTGCTGTCCCGGCGCCTGCTCAAGGTCGAGACGACGGCCGCCGCCGCGCAGCCGCGCCCCGAATCCGCCGAAGCGACGCTGTGGGCACAGATCGAGGAGCTCACCGTCGAGTTCGGGCTTCTCAGCGGCATCGTCCGCGACCTCACCACGGTGGTGAGCACGCAGGACGCCGCGATCGCGGGCCTCGAGGCCCGGCCCGAGATCCAGGCGGCCCAAGCGCCACGGATCCAGGCCGGGCCGGCGCCCGCCGCGGAACCGATTGCCGCGGCGTCACCGCTCCGCCCCCAGGGGCCGCCCACCATCGCCGAGCAGGTTCCGCCCGCGGCCCCGCCGGACGCGACGGACCGGCGCGCCGCTCCGGTTGCGCCGGCCGGGCCGGCACGGCCCATCCCCCCGCGACCGATCCCGCCGCGGCCGGTGGCGGCCGTCMAGGACGAGGCCGAGATCATCCGGGCCTTCGAAGGGGACGGCCTGGAGATCCACCTCCAGCCGGTCGTCACCCTGCCCCAGCGCAAGGTCGTGGCCTACGAGGCGCTGGCCCGGCTGCGCATCGGCGGCCCCGGCGCTCCGCCGGCCGAGCCCGACGCCTTCCTGCCGGTTCTGGAGCGCTACGGCCGCACCACCGAACTCGACCGTCGCATGCTCCAGCGTGCCACCATCGTGGCCCGCCACCTCGCCCGGCGCGGCAGCGAGACCCTGCTGACCTACGGCCTGTCGCCGCTGTCGCTGTTCGAGCCCGGACTCCTGCGCGAGCTGGCGCGCACCGCCGCCGACGACCCGGCCCTGGCGGGGTTGACCCTCGCCCTGCCGCAGGAGAGCTGGCGCCGTCTCGATGCGGGCCAGCGCGGCCTGCTCGCGCCCCTGCAGGGGCGGATCGGGTTCAGCCTCGACCGCCCCGATGACCTGCGCTTCGACGCGGCCGAACTCGCCGCCCTCGGAATCGGTCAGGTCAAGGTCCCGGCCGAGATGCTGCTGCGGCCGGGCTTGGCCCGAGGCAACCTGTCGGACATCGCCGTCGAGGATACCGCACCGGCCCTGGCCCGGGCTGGAATCCGCCTCGTCGCCACGGGCGTCGCCGACGAGGCCGACGTTCCGGACCTGATCGACCTCGACGTCCCGTTCGCGCAGGGAACGGCCTTCGCGGCGCCGCGGCCGGTGCGCGCGGAGGTCCTGGCGGCTTCGCCCCCCGAAGGTCCCACGCCGCCCGAGCCGGAACCCGAGCGGCGCCCGTTCCGGTCGGTCCTGCGCAGGGCGGTGTGAGGACCGCGCGGCCGACCGGGCGACGCGCCCGGCCACGCGCCTCACCACGCGATCTGCAGGCGCGCCACGACCGTGTCGACCGTGAACGGGGCGGCGCCGAGGCGCTCGGACTGGGCGTCCCCCGGTCGCACCCGCCCGTGGATGACGTTCCCGGTCAGCCTGAGATTCGGTTCGGGATACCAGCTCAGGCCGAGGGTCACGTCCTGCTCGGCGCCCCCGCGGAAACCGCGGGCGTTCAGATCGATGGCGCTGTAGCGCGCGGCCAGTTCGAACACGCCGATCCCGCCCCGCGTGACCCGCTGCGCCTCCGGGACCGTCACCCCCTTGAAGGTCGCGTAGGTGGTGCCGCCCTGAGGCGTCAGCGCGTAGGCGCGGCCCGCGCCGTTCAGCACCATCGCCGCCTCGACGTAGCCGCCCTGGAAGTCGAGACTGGCGGTGGGCTGGCCGGGGTCGCCGAACGGCTGCAGCGCGGCACGGATGTACTCCGCCTGCATCAGGAACGGGCCGCGGCGATAGGCCAGCTCGACGCCGAGCCGCGACACGCTGGCCGCATCCGGGAGATCGCCGGTATCCACCAGAGGACGCTCGAACAGGGACGCCCCCGCCGGGCTCGAGAAGCTGAAGGCGCCGTCGGACCGCGACCGGCTGCGGGCGACCCCGGCGAGCCCGAGATGCAGGGTCTCGTCCGCGGTCATGATCGGCGCGACGGTGGCGCGGGCCGCCACCGCGACGCCGTCCCCGTCGATGCCGCTGCTGGCGGCGTTGCCGAACACGCCGGCCACCGCGGTCCAGGCCTGCCCGTGATGCCCGGCCGCGAAACCGAAGCGGCGCTCCGGCACGAGGGCATTGGCCACCGAGCGCTCGACGAACAGGGTGTCGTTGTTGCTCTGCAGCCATTCCAGGCTGAACGGCTCCTTCATGTTGCCGAGCGTCAGGATCGTGCCCGGCACCCCCTTCCAGGCGACGAACGCGTCGTTGATCGGCAGCATCGGGTCGGCGAAATCGTACTGGAAGGCGATCACCCAGTCCCGGCCGATGGTGAGCGTCGGTTCGATCCAGGCCCGGCGCACCGCGACGGTGTCGGGGAAGGCCTCGGGCAGGCCCGGCCGGCTGAAACCGGCCGCGCCGCCGTCGAGGTGCAGCCGGCCGCCGATCTGGAGCGCCACGTCGGGCTCCGGGACGGTGAGGGTGAGCCCCTTGGCATCGACGCGCAGGCGCTCGCCGGAGGGGCCGGCCAAGGGGCCGGCCATGCCCTCGAACGCGTCCTCCCCGGCCGCGGCGGGCGCCGCCAGGGCGAGGGACACGGCCAGGAAGGCCGGAGCGGGGCGCGTCGCGATCACTGCGTCAGCAGAGAGCAGATCGGCCCGGCGGCGCCAATCATCCTGGCACCGAAATCTGAGAACCGCGGGAGCCGTGACTCGCCGGCCACGGACGCCGGCGATCACGGTGAAATCCTGTCCCGCGCCCACGACGATCCAGGACCAGCCCGCGCGCCCTGGCCGGATGCCGTCCTGCAGGCCGAGAACCGCGCCGCGGGGACGGGTGGCAGGGCTGCGGTCTCCTACACGGCGAGATTGTCGATCAGCCGGGTCCGGCCGAGATACGCGGCGGCGATCACGCGAGCCGGTCCGTCCACCCGCTCGACCGGCGCCAGGGTCCGCGCATTGCAGATGGCGAGATACTGAACCCGGAACCCGGCCGCTTCCAGTGCCGCTCGGCCGGCCGCGATCCGGCCCGCCACGGGCGTGCCGTTGCGGGAGGCGGCGGCGATCTCGGCGAGGACGGCCTGGAGCTTCGGGGCGACGGCGCGCTCCGCGGCGGTGAGGTAGCGGTTGCGCGACGACAGCGCGAGGCCGTCGGGCTCCCGGACGGTCGGCACCCCGCGGATCTCCACCGCGAGGTCGAGGTCCGCCACCGCCTGCTGGATCACCCGGAGCTGCTGGAAATCCTTCTCCCCGAACAGCGCGACGTCCGGCCGGACCTGATTGAGGAGCTTGGTCACCACCGTGGCGACCCCGGCGAAATGGCCCGGCCGGAACGGGCCGCACAGCCCTTCGGTCAGCCCCGCCACCTCGATCCGGGTGGCGAAGCCCGGCGGGTACATGGTCGCCGCGCCGGGCGTCCAGGCGGCGTCCGCACCGGCCTTGTCGAGCAGGGCCAGGTCGGCCTCCAGGTCTCGGGGATAGCGGGAGAAATCCTCGTTGGGGCCGAACTGGGTCGGGTTGACGAAGATGCTCGCCACCGTCCGGCGGCCGATCCGCCGCGCTTCGGCCACCAGGGCGAGGTGGCCTTCGTGCAGAGCCCCCATGGTCGGGACCAGGACGATGCGCTCGCCCGCCGCGCGCCAGGCGGCCACACACCCGCGCAGGGCGGCAAGGTCACTGAAGGGCTGGAGTGTCGGATCTGGCACGGGACGAGTTCCGGGAGACGGGCGTCGCCGGTCTAGAGCATGATGCGGACCGGTGGAATCCGGCTGTCCGCAACCATCCTGGACGAAGAAGCAGCCGGGTGCATGCCGCGGGGGAGGCGGCCCCGGGCTCCCGTCCGCGTAGGGCGGCGGCGCGTGCCCGCGCGCGGGGGGCGCCCCGCCCGGAGCCGGGCTGTTCCACTCAGGGACAATACGGCAGGAGGGAGCGGCCGAAGGGATCGTCCACGCCGAGGGGGGGCGTGAAGCCGTAATAGCTCGGATGCGACAGGCCGTACTCGGAGCCGACATAGCTCGGATCATCCGGTGCGTTGGTGGGCACTGGCGCCCGTCGGGGCGTGCAGCCCACCGGCACGGGACGGGACCGCACCGCGTAGACCGGGCGACGATCGAGCCCGTCGCTGCGCGGGAAGAAGCGCGGACTGGCGCCCAACCCCGTTTCGGCGGGGCCGCGGATGTCAAGATCCGCGGCGCGCGGGGATCCCGCGAGCAGCAGGACGGATCCGAGCGCCGCCATCGCCCCGCGCCCCGTGCCCCGCATGCCTAACCCGTCCCTGCCGAAAGCCGTCACCGTGGGCCGGCAGGGTAAATGGATGATTACCGCACGCTCACGTGAGCGACACGACGAGGGCCTTCAGGACGGCGACGAGATCACCCTCGATCAGGCGGATCTGCAATCCCCGGCCGCCGCCGTTGACGTGAATCTCGGCGCCGGGCTCCGTGAGGGACCCGGCATCGATCGCCGTCGGCACGGACCGCTTCTGCCCCAGGGGGCTGATGCCGCCGACATGGTAGCCGGTCAGCCGCTCGGCGTCGGCGGGCTTCAGCATGGCCGCCGCCTTGCCCGAGAACGCGGCCGCGACCCGCTTCATCGACACTTCCCTATCGGAGGCCACGAGCAGGCAGACCGTCCGTCCGTCCACGGCCGCCATCAGGGTCTTCAGCACGCGGCCGGGGGCGACCCCCAGCGCCTCCGCGGCCTGGAGGCCGATGCGCGGCGCGTCCGGATCGTAATCGTAGACATCAACGCTGTGGCGGATTCCGGCCTTGTCGAGGGCCTGGGTCGCGCGGGTCGTCTTGGAACGCGTTTTGGCGGGCGTCTTCATGGGCGTCCGGGTCTCAGGCGGCACTCGCCAGAGCGGCGATGCGCCGGCCTATCTCCGCATAGGCCGCCGCGACGATGTCCGCCGAGGCCGTCGATCCGGTCAGGTTCACCGAGACCACGACCGGCGCACGTCCCGGCGGCCGCAGGATCGCCACGTCGTTGATCGTCCCGTTGTCGCCGCTACCAGTCTTGTCGCCCGCGGTCCAATCGGACGGCAGCCCCGCACGCAGGCGCTTGCGGCCGGTCTCGCAGGCGATCATCCAGGCTTCCAGCCGGTTGCGCGATGACGGCGACAGGTCGGTGCCGAGGAGGATCCGGCCGAGGGTCGCACGCATCGCCTCGGGCGTGGTGGTGTCCCTAAGATCACCAGGGAGTGCCGTGTTGAGAGTCGGCTCCGTCCGGTCGAGGCGGGTCACGCCGTCGCCGGTACCGCGCAGCCATGCGGTCAGCCCCTCCGGTCCACCGAGGCTCGCCAGGAGCAGGTTGGCGGCGGTGTTGTCGCTCCACACGAGGGTGGCCGCACAGAGATCCGAGACGGACATCCGCCCGGTCCCGCCCCCCGCCTCCAGGGCCGACCGGCTCACCGGCGCGTAGCTCAGGAGGTCGCCGGCCTCGTAGGTCACGATCCGGTTCAGGGTCTCGGCACCGCCATCGACCCGCGCCAGGACCGCGGCCACGGCCAGCACCTTGAAGGTGCTGCACATCGGAAAGCGCTCCGCCGCCCGGTAGCTCGCGAAGACGCGCCCCGCCATGTCGGCGGAGAGGCCGAGGCGTCCGTCAAGGCGCCGCTCGATGACGGCCCAGTCCGGATCCGCCTCGGCCGCCCGCAGGGGCGACACGAAGGGCGCGGCGAACAGGCCGAGGCTGACGGAGCGGCGGGTTCTGGCGATCATGGCGGCGGCCCGGTTCGGTGGCGCGGCGCTGCATCCCTGCGGGAGGCGCCGTGACGCCGCAATGGTATAGGGCCGTCCACCCTTGTTTCACGTGAAACGCCGTCCCTTGGTGCCCCCGTCGGACCATGATGCAGACTGAAACGCTCTTCGCGCCTGCCAGCGGCTTCGGGCGGGCCGCCGTGGCGGTGATCCGCATCAGCGGCCCCGCGGCGCGCGACGTCCTCGTCACGCTGGGCGGACGCCTGCCGGCACCCCGGCGGCTGTCCCTGCGGACCCTGAAGGATCCGACCGACGGGACCGAGCTCGACCGTGCGCTGGTCGCGTGGTTCCCGGGACCCGACACGTATAGCGGCGAGGATATGGGTGAGCTGCACCTGCATGGCGGGACGGCCGTGCGCATGGGCGTGCTCGCGGCCCTCGGGCAGATCCCCGGATGCCGGGCGGCCGAGCCCGGTGCCTTCACCCGCAGGGCCGTCCTCAACGGCCGGATGGACCTCGCCGAGGCCGAGGCCGTCGCGGATCTGATCGATGCCGAGACCGAGGGCCAGCGGCGGCAGGCCCTGCGCCAGCTCGATGGCGCCCTCAGCCGCCAGGTGGCCGCCTGGCGCGCGGAGGCGATCGATTGCCTGGCCGCCGCGGAGGCCGCGCTGGATTTCTCCGATGAGGGCGACGTGGACGATGCCGGGCTCGATGCCGCGATGTTCGAGCGCGCCGAGATCCTGCGGAATGCAATCGCGGCGGCGCTCCGCGACGGGCACCGCGGCGAGCGCCTGCGCGAGGGATTCACGGTGGTGCTGGCCGGTGCTCCCAATGCCGGAAAATCGACCCTGCTGAATGCCCTGAGCCGGCGCGACGTGGCTCTCGTGTCGGACACCCCCGGCACAACCCGCGACGCCATCGAGGTCCGGCTCGACCTCGGCGGTTTGCCGGTCCTCCTGGTGGATACGGCTGGTCTGCGTGACACCCTGGAGCCGATTGAGGCCGCGGGGATCGCCCGGACGCGGGCGCGGATCGACGGCGCCGACCTCGTCCTCGCCCTGGTTCCTCCCGGGGCGCCGGCCCCCGATCTGGGGTCGGTGAGCATTCCGGTTCTAACCGTCCACACCAAAGCCGATCTTTTTGCCGGCTCATCACTACCCCTGTCCGACGCCGCGATCGCCGTTTCTGCGCGGACCGGGGCGGGCCTGAGCACGTTGCTCGACGCCGTACAGGCCGCGGCGGAGACCGGCCTCGGCACCGGCGATGCGCTGATCACCCGAGCCCGTCACAGGGCGGCGCTCGAGGCCTGCGTCGCCCATCTCGACCGGCTTCTCATAGGCGCGGGTGGCCTGCCGGAACTCGCCGCCGAGGATCTGCGCCTCGCGGTGCGCGCCCTTGGCGCGGTCGGCGGCCATGTCGGCGTCGAGGATGTGCTCGACCGCCTATTCAGTGGATTCTGCATCGGAAAATAATTGAATAGCCGGCAATTTGCAGGGCGCTGGCCTATGCGGGGATGCGCAGGATCCGCGGTCGCCAGATGCCCAGCGCCACATTGGCGGTCGCGACGGCCAGCAGCACCCAGAGGGTGCCGCGCTCGCCCGGAAGTGCCACCGCCAGCGTGGCCGAGTCGACGAGACCGGCGAGCGCCCGGGCGCTCTGCTCGGCCTCCTGCTTCATCGGTCCCTGCACATAGACCAAACCGCCCTCGAACATGAGGACGCCGGTGGCGAGCTTCACCCAGGCCCAACCGGCCATGAGGAAGGCCCGGTTGAGTGCCATGGCCAGCAGGCCGGACATCAAGGTCACGGCCAGCGCCGGCAGGAAGATCCATGTGGCGACCGCGCCCATCGCGCCGCGCATCGCCGCGTAACCCGCGAGGGCAGCCGGTGCGGGCGCGAGGCTCACCATGACGACCAGGGACGCCATCGCCCCCAGCAACCCGGCGGACCCCATCGTGTGGAGGAACTTCAGCAGGCGTCGCACGGCATCTCACCCGGGCCGCTTTCGGTGAAGCCTAGCGCGGCCGGCCCCGGCGGGATAGCGGCGCGTCGGTCGCAGGGCGTCCGGTCGAAACCCTCCACCGTCCTTGCGAGCGCAGTGAAGCAACCCAGCCGGCGCCCCGCCGACCGCGGTCGCGCTGCCCTGGGTCGCTTCGCTGCACTCGCGATGACGGAGCGGCGCGGGGCCCCTCAGCTCCGCAGGCCCGGCGCCTCCTGCCCGGTTCGGGCCACGTACTCGGTGTAGCCGCCACCATACTGGTGGATGCCGTCCGGCGTGACTTCGAGCACCCGGTTCGAGAGCGCGGCCAGGAAATGCCGGTCGTGGGACACGAACAGCATCGTGCCCTCGTAATGGGCAAGCGCCGTGATCAGCATCTCCTTGGTGCCCATGTCGAGGTGGTTGGTCGGCTCGTCGAGCACCAGGAAGTTCGGCGGATCGTAGAGCATCAGCGCCATGACCAGCCGGGCCTTCTCGCCCCCCGAGAGCACCCGGCAGCGCTTCTCGACGTCGTCGCCCGAGAAGCCGAAGCAGCCGGCRAGCGCCCGRAGCGRCSCCTGGCCGGCCTGCGGGAAGKYGTCYTCCAGSGTCTGGAASACSGTGCKSTCSCCKTCGAGCAGMTCCATGGCGTGCTGGGCGAAATAGCCGAGCTTGACGCTGCCGCCGAGGGTGACCGAGCCGTCGTCGGGCGCGGTGGTGCCGGTAACCAGCTTCAGGAGGGTCGACTTCCCGGCCCCGTTGATGCCCATGACGCACCAGCGCTCCCGGCGCCGCACCCCGAAGTCGAGCCCCTCGTAGATCGTGCGGCTGCCGTAGCGCTTGTGCACCCCTTTCAGCATCACGACGTCGTCGCCCGAGCGCGGCGCCGGCTGGAATTCGAAGGCCACGGATTGCCGCCGCCGGGGCGGCTCGACGCGCTCGATCTTGTCGAGCTTCTTCACCCGGCTCTGCACCTGGGCGGCGTGGGAGGCCCGGGCCTTGAAGCGCTCGATGAAGGCGATCTCCTTGGCGAGCATCGCCTGCTGGCGCTCGAACTGCGCCTGGGCCTGCGCCTCGTTGAGCGCCCGCTGCCCCTCGTAGAAGGCGTAGTCGCCCGAATAGGTGGTGAGCGCGCCGCCGTCGATCTCGACCACCTTGGTGACGATGCGGTTCATGAACTCGCGGTCGTGCGAGGTCATCAGCAGGGCGCCGTCATAGGCCTTCAGGAACGATTCGAGCCAGATCAGGCTCTCCAGGTCGAGGTGGTTGGACGGTTCGTCGAGGAGCATCACGTCCGGGCGCATCAGCAGGATGCGGGCCAGCGCCACGCGCATCTTCCAGCCCCCCGAGAGGGCGCCGACATCCCCGTCCATCATCTCCTGGCTGAAGCTGAGGCCGTCGAGCACCTCGCGGGCGCGGCCCTCCAGGGCGTAGCCGTCGAGTTCCTCGAAGCGCGCCTGGACCTCGCCGTAGCGCTCGATCAGGGCGTCCATCTCGTCGGCCCGGTCCGGATCGGCGAGCGCCGCGCCGAGGTCCGCGAGTTCGGCCGCCACGGTGCTCACCGGGCCGGCGCCGTCCATCACCTCGGTGACGACGCTGCGCCCGGACATCTCGCCGACATCCTGGCTGAAGTAGCCGATCGTGATGCCCCGGTCGGCCGCGACCTGTCCCTCGTCCGGCTGCTCCTGACCGATGATCATCCGGAACAGGGTGGTCTTGCCGGCCCCGTTCGGGCCGACGAGCCCGACCTTCTCGCCCCGCTGGAGCGCGGCCGAGGCCTCGATGAAGACGAGCTGACGCCCGTTCTGCTTGGTGATCTTGTCGAGGCGTATCATGGAGAGGGGGTGCGGTGTCCGGGAAAGGGTCTCCCGGGGGCGCTTACGGCATGGATCGAGACGGCGCAAAGACGGGCCGGGCGGGGGCGAGGCCTGCGCGCCACGCAATCGTGGCCGTCGCCGGGGGCCGCGCGGCTTTTCGGCCCCATTCTGCGAGCTACGTCGTTTGCCTGCGGCACCGGCGGCCGCTCCGGCTTATGGTGCCGGGCTTGGCCGTGGCGGACACCTTTGAGGACGACGATGCTTTGCGGTTGGTGGACGACGAGCCTGGACATGGCCATGCTCGGACTGGAGGCCCAGGGGGTGATCGCCCAGCGGATGGCGATGTTCGCCTTCGGGGGTCCGGCCGCACAGGTCGAGGCGCAGCTCATGGTGACCGAGAAGATCATGGCGGCGAGCGAGGCGGCCCTGATGCTGGCCGCCGGCGCCTCGAACGGAAAGGTGATCCGCAGCTATCGCCGGAAGGTTCAGGCCAACGCGCGGCGCCTGAGCCGGGGGTGAGCGGGCGGCGGCCTCTCCCTCGCCCCTCTGGGGCGGAGGGAGAGGCGCGTGTCAGGACGGGATGAGTCCCCCGCCCGTCGGCCCTCAGTTGTCGGCCGTCCGGAAGGTGTCGCAGGCCTTGGTCTGGCCGCTCTTGTAGCCGGCGGTGAACCAGCGCTGGCGCTGGGCCGACGAGCCGTGGGTGAAGGAATCCGGCACCACGTAGCCCTTCGAGCGCTGCTGGAGGGCGTCGTCGCCGATCTGGGCGGCGGCGTTCAGAGCCTCGTCGATGTCGCCCTGTTCCAGTTCGGCGTACTTGTCGTTGGAGTTCTTGGCCCAGACGCCGGCGAGGCAGTCGGCCATCAGCTCGATCCGCACCGACAGGGCGTTCGCCTCGGTCTTGCTCGAGGCCTGCTGCTGGCGGGTTTGGACCTTGCCGAGGATGCCCAGCACGTCCTGGACGTGGTGGCCGACCTCGTGGGCGATGACGTAGGCGTAGGCGAAGTCACCCTTCACGCCGAACTTCGAGGCCATCTCCTTGAAGAAGCCCGTGTCGAGATAGACCTTCTTGTCGAGGGGGCAGTAGAACGGCCCCATCGCGGCCTGGGCCGAGCCGCAACCCGAGCGGGTGCCACCGGTGTAGAGCACCAGCGTCGTCGGGGTGTACTGCTTGCCGGTCTGCTGCGGCAGGATCTGGCTCCACACATCCTCGGTGTTGCCGAGGATCTTCGAGGCGAACTTCCCGCTCTCGTCGGTGGGGGCTTGGCGCCGCTTCGCCTGGGTCTGCGGGTCGGCCGGCTGCTCCTGCTGGCTGTGGCCGCCGCCGATCCGCTCGGCGCCGCCGATCAGGATCGCCGGGTTGATGCCCGTGAAGTAGCTGATGATCAGCAGCACCACGATGGTGCCGATGCCGAGCCCGCCGGCGCCGCCGCCGGGAAAGCCCATCCCGCCGCCGCCACCGCCTTCGCCCCGGCGATCCTCGACGTTGTCGGAGCTGCGTAGATCTTCCCAGCGCATGGTTGGGTCCCGCCATCGATGCTGCGCCGGCCGCCTCGGGCAGCCCACGGTTTGCTGTGCGTCGTTGTGTCCGGCCCCTGGTGCACCGGGGGTGGGAACGAAGCTCTAATGGCGGGAGGGGAGACCCGGTTCCGCCGCCGCGGTCAAGCTGTCCCGTCGAGGAGGGCGCGCAGGGCGCGGAAATCCCGCCAGGCCAGACGCTTCTGCACCGGCTGGCGCAGCAGGAAGGCCGGATGGAGCGTGGCCAGCAGCTTCACCTCGCGGTTCGGCAACTTGTAGGGGAACAGCCGGCCGCGGGTGCGAAGGATGCCGTCCTTGGTGCCGGTCAGCGTCTGGGTCGCGGGCGCGCCCAGGCAGACGAGGATGTCGGGATCGACCAGCTCGATCTGGCGCTCCACGAAGGGGCGGCACACCGCCACCTCCTGGGGGGTCGGGTTGCGGTTGCCCGGGGGCCGCCAGGGCACGATGTTGCCGATATAGGCGCTCGTCCGGTCGAGCCCGATCGCCGCCATCATCTTGTCGAGGAGCTGGCCCGAGCGGCCCATGAACGGCTTGCCGATCCGGTCCTCGTCGGCGCCCGGCGCCTCCCCGAGAAACATCACCCGCGCCTCCGGGTTGCCGTCGCCGAACACGAGGTTCTTGGCGGTGAAGCGCAACGGGCAGGCATCGAAGGCGCCCAGGATCTTTTCGAGTTCGTCCAGCGTCTTGGCCTGCCGCGCGCGGGTGCGGGCGTCGCTCGCGGCCTCGTCGGGCTGGGCGCTGGCGGCGCGGCCGAAGGTCCGCGGTGGGCGCTGGCGGCGCGGCCGAAGGTCCGCGG
>NZ_JBFUGA010000049.1:0-42232 GCF_056403155.1 Methylobacterium sp. P3_A11 | reverse complement strand
ACCGCGCGACGGCGGCCGCGCTCCTCGCCTTCGTCGGCTACCGCGGCGCCCTCGACCGCCCGGCCGCCGAGCTGCCCCATGTCGACCGGCGGCTCGTGGAGATCGCCCGGGCGCTCGCCGGCGGCCCCGCGGTGCTGCTCCTCGACGAGCCCGCCGCCGGCCTGTCGCGGGCCGATACCGACCGGCTGGCCCGGCTGATCCGCCGGATCGCCGACAGCGGCGTCGCGGTGGTGCTGGTCGAGCACGACATGCCGCTGGTCATGGGCATCTCCAACCACATCCTCGTCATGGATGCCGGCCGCCCGATCGCGCGGGGCACGCCCGCGGAGATCCGGCGCGACCCGGCGGTGCTGCGCGCCTATCTCGGCGGCGCCGATACCCCAGCCCGGCCGCGGAGCGCGCCGTGGCAGGGGCCGGCGGACGCCGTCCTCTCCGTCCTCGAACTGACGGCCGGCTACGGCGCCGCGCCCGTCCTCGACGGCGTCCATCTCGACGTGCGGCCGGGCGAGACCGTCGCCCTGCTGGGCGCGAACGGCGCCGGCAAGTCCACGGCCATGCGGGCGCTCGCGGGGCTGCTGCGTCCGGTCGCGGGCACGATCGTCTTCGACGACCGGCGCGTCGAGGCGCTGCCCGCGCACCGGATCGCCCGCGGTGGCCTTGTCCTGGTGCCTGAGGGCCGGCAGGTCTTCCCGGAGCTCACCGTCGTCGAGAACATCCGCCTCGGCGCCTTCGGGCGCGGGACACCGATCGACCCGGCCGAGATCGAGCGCCTGCTCGACCGGTTCCCGCGGCTGCGCGACCGGGCCGGGAGCCGGGCGGGCCTGCTCTCCGGCGGCGAGCAGCAGATGCTGGCCATCGCCCGCGGATTGATGGCGCACCCGCGCATCCTGCTCCTCGACGAGCCGTCGCTCGGCCTCGCCCCGGCGATGATCAACGCCCTCTACGCCACCGTGGCCGAGTTGCGCGACGAGGGCGTGACTATCCTGATCGTCGACCAGATGGCGGCGCTGGCCCTCACGGTCGCCGACCGCGGCTATGTGCTGGAGCAGGGCCGGGTCGTCGCGCGCGGAACCGCGGCGGAACTGTCGGAGGACAAGGGCCTGGAAGCGGCCTATCTCGGTGCGGCGTAACGGGGACACGGTGTGGAGACGCGTTTGTGAGACGGTCGCTCCGGGTACAGCGCCCTGCCCGGACAAGCCTGGGGGATGCGGCTGGCGGTCCATCTCGGGCCGAACCTCGACAGCCTCGCGTTCGGCGAGGGCCTGGGCGTAGAGCTGGCGCCGGGCGGCCCGCAGCCGGTGCGCTGCCGACCGGCGCGGACCGTCGCGCCGACATCTGAGCGACCACGGGAGGGGCTATCGCCGATCGCGCTCCGGCGCAGTCGGCCCAAACCATTGACGGCAGCGCGATGCCTCTCGCCGGCGACCGCTCGCTCTCTGATCGGTCTCACGAGGGTGCTCCGCGGCCCGCCCGGTTGTGCGGCTGCCGCGACGGCATCCCAGACGTGGATTTTGCGTGTCGCAATTGCCATGCAGCCTCGGCCGCCTGCCGTGTCGGTAAGGCGGAGCAAGCGCCAGGCTCACCGTTTCTCCCGTCGATCGACCGGCGGGTAGAACTGCGGGCTCTCGCGGCGGTCGAACATGCCGTAGTCGCGGATCACCCGCACGGTCCGGATGCGCATGCATTCGGCCTCGGCCGGCGCGACAGGCTTGAACGCCGAGGCCACGTCGGGGTCGACCCATGACAACAACAGCATGACCTTGCCTGGATTGTAGATCGAGTCGAACACGTCTGACGCCACGAGGCCATCGGCTGCGGGCGCGAGCCCGAGTGCACCGACGAGACCGTCGGGCAGGGACTGGCCCGCACGCGGCACCGTCTCGCACAATTGGCACACCTTGGCGCCCCCGATCTCGGTGGCGTCGAACCGCTGCTCGCGCACGGCATGTCCGTGAGGCACGTGGGTATCGGCCGTCACCTCGCCGACCCGAAGGTGATAGTCGGAAAAGACCTCGACCCTGCCCTTCTCCTGGACGACGTGGTGGCCCGCATGGGTTCGCCAGCGGATCACCGACTTCTCGTCCCGCCACGTCGAGTGCGACAGCACCCAACCCGGCCGGGTCCGACTCGTGAAGCGCTCGTTGTCGATGAAGCCGTCGATGTTCTCCAACTCAGGCTTCAGCAGCTTCCCGTGCTCGAGGTACGCATCCGTGCAGCCCTCGCCGGGATGGACTTCGAAGATGACCGAGAACATGGCTTCTCCTGTTGGAGCGGGACTTTCTAGGCTGGCGTGCCCTGGCACAGAAAGGCGGCAGACGCCTGCCTGCGCACGCCACGCCGGGCTCCACGGTGCATCAGGTGCGTCCGGCGCACGATCGTGAGGTTGCTCGGGTCGAACGGCCCGCTGAGAGCATCACACAGTCAGCGTGCGTCGGCATCACTAGCCGGGCCGATCCAGGTGTCACGGAAGTCGCACACGGGCGCGCGGATGAGCGATGGGTCTTGTAGCATCTCGCCGCTCCAAGCGCGCAGGATCTCAACGAATGCCAGTGCACACCGTCAACCCTGCGGCCACGCCTGACGCGGATTCAGATGTGCTTTCGCCTCTCGATCAGGGTCTGAACCGTTTCGTACTTTGGGCGGCGCGAATATCGAGGATCGTCCGCTTGCCGGTCTTCTCGGTCGGCTCCTTCGGCGATGGTGCCGTTGCCGCACGCATGTCCGCCCTTCCAGGATACGACGTGGGTCGAGGCGGCTAAGCCCGGCCGTCGACTTCAGTTCGCGCTCGCGGTGTTCGCCTAGCGCAGGCGCTGCAGAACGCGATCGATGTCAGCCGTCGTCATCTCCCACTCGTTTTGGAAGTTGGCCACGACGCTGCGCATGAACTGCGGTTGGAGGCGTTCCGCCTCGGCCGTGTCACCGAGGTGGTCGACCAGCATCGCGTACGCGAGTTGCGAAGGCTCGGATCCCTCGTAGCTCCACTCGAAGCCGTTGCGCGAGTAGCGCTTGGAGTCCGTCCTGTCGGGAAGCGGCTTTCCATCGACCGTAACGACGATCCCGTCGATGGTACGGTCCCCCAGGTAGACCTTGTTCATGACCGTGCCTCCCTCATCTGGTGGCGCGGGGTGCGGCCATCGGAGCGGGAGCGCATCACCTCGGGGAAGATCCAGAGGCTGACGACCATGAAGGGGCCGAGGAACGCGACGGCCCATTGTGGGCCGGGTTGACCGAGGTAGCCCATGTAGAACCACCCGGCGAGCGCGGCCAAGGCGACGGCGACGGACAAGCCAAGCTTGATCGGAAACGGCATCGGATTCTTCCCGGATCGGTGGTCGTTCTTACACGGTGAGGACGGAACCGACCTGCAGCAGCAGGCCGAGTGCCCCGCCGAGCCCGGCCAGCATGATGGCGAGGCCGACCAAGCCGTCACGCCACCGCTGGGGCCAGACGTTGAACAGGCCCGGGGCGAACAGGATGGCCATTCCGCCCACGATGACCAGGCTCGTCCAGCGCAGGTTGGCGGCACCGTAGGCCAGACAACCGCAGACCAAGGCCAGCAGAAGCACGACGTTGGCTGCCAGCAGCAACAGGCCAAGCGGCCGCCCCTTCAGGTCAGGGCGGGTTTCCAGCGGAAACATGCCCGCGAGGACATAGAAACCGACGCTGGCGACGCCGGCAAAGAGGGCGAACCACGCGAGGGCGGCGACGTTCGGTTCGATCATGCTCATGGACAACCTCCCAAGTGTCGGGGCGGCGTCCCGTGGGCGCCGCTCGTCGCGTGTAGCGGAGGCTTACTCGGCCGCCTGCATGGCGCTGGACTTCGAAACACCGGGTGTGCGTGAAGTCCTGCGCATGTCCGTCCTCACGTGGCGGGTGTCGTAGCCGTTGAAGAGCGTCCCGAGCAGGCCACGGTTCAGGTCGGACGTGCCGAACAGCCAGTCCATGATCGGGAAGGTCAGGTTCATGTTGCGCTCCATCATGATCGATTGGTCGTGATGGGCCGTGTGATGCCGGCGGTTCGTGTTGATGAACGGCATGTTGCGGACAAACCAGTTATCCTCGACGTGGCAGCAGAAGTGCATGAACTCGTAGATCATGTAGATGCTGGTCGTCGTTGTGATGAACAGCCAGCCGACGTTCGGCGTGAACACGTTGCCGAACACGATGGCGCCCGGGATCGACATCAGCGTGAAGGTCGCCAGCGCGTAGGGTGGAAAGAACGTCACCCGGTAATCACGATGATCGGCGAAGCGCATCTCGTGGTCGGTGAAGAACTGATGGTGCTGGAGGGTGTGCCGATTGTAGACGGCGCGGCCGATCGGATTGCTCTGCGGTCGATGCATCACGTAACGATGCAGCCACCACTCGAAAAAATTGCAAAACAGGAACACGACCGGCACCGTGGCGAGTTCCGCCCAGGTCGGCCCCTTGATGTTCGAAGTATAGATGTACAGCGCCGTCAGGCCAATCGTGTAGATGATCGCGATGTGCAGGAAACCGTTGTACCAGCCCGCGACGCGCTGCCGATAGTTGGCTCGGTAGTGTCGTTGCCGCTCGCTCATCCTGGTGACTGCGAGTTCCATCGGGAGTCTCCCTTGTTCGATATCTCTTGAGGCGGCCGCCGCAGTCACTCAAACGAAGATGTTTACTGGAACGCTATCGCCGCTACGGCCTGCCGAGCGGTCTGGGCGGCCACTGCTCGGGACGCGACCACAGCTTGGCCGCGGGACGAGCGCGGGCCGCGGGTTGGCTGCCCGTGCATCCGCCGCATCCCCACAGACCTGTGCGCCGCCGCCTGTCATCCGCGTCGCGAGCCTTGGGGAACATGACGCTTTCCGTGATATGCAGCTAGCAGGATATCAGTGATATATCAATCGTCAATTGCAACGCGGCATTCCGGCGGCGCGGGGGTGCGGGCCGCTCGCATCCCCGCGGGTCCGCTCAGTGTGAGATCGCTTCGAGCGACTTGCCCTTGGTTTCGATGCCGAGGATGCCGACGCTGGCCGCTGCGATGACGAACGATCCGGCCCCCAGGGCGAACACCCCGCCGTGGCCGAGCGTCGGCAGGATGATTCCGATCACGTAGGGGCCGATGAGCGAGCCCACGCGGCCGACGGCCGAAGCGCAGCCGGCTCCCGTCGCGCGCGCGCGGGTGGGATAGAGCTCGGGGGTGTAGGCGTAGAGGACCGACCACATCCCGAACAGGAAGAACTGCATCATCAGCCCGAAGCCGATCAACCAGGCGAAGCTCGGGGAGTGGCCGTAGAGGTAGGCCGCGACGGCGCTGCCGAGTAGCATCAGCACGGCGGTCGGCTTGCGGCCCCAGCGCTCGACGAGGATGGCCGAGGTGATAAAGCCCGGCACACCGGCGAGCGAGATTAGGATCGTGTAGGTCACGGATTTGGCGACGCTGTAGCCCGCATCCTGCAGCAGGACTCCGAGCCACGTGGTGAGCCCGTAGAAGCCCAGTAGCGCGAAGAACCACGTCAGCCAGATCATGACCGTGCGGCTCGCGTAGCCCGGGCTCCAGAGCTCGAGGAAGGAGAAGCGACGCTCGCCCTGCGCCAGTTCAGGCCGGACCTCCGGCTCGGACAGTGAGCGGCCGTCAAGACGCGCGGCCACCTTCGTCTCGATGGTCGTCATCACGCGATCGGCCTCAGCGTACCGGCCGCGGTCCGCAAGCCAGCGAGGAGACTCCGGCACCAGGAAGCGGATCACGAACAGGAACAGGGCCGGCAGCGCCTGGGCCAGGAACACCGCTCGCCAGTCGAAGTAGCTCAACAGGACGTAGCTGAGGCACCCCGCCGCAATGAAGCCCAGGGGCCAGAAGCCTTCCATGATGGCGAGGTATCGGCCACGCTTGGCCGTTGGCAGGAACTCGGAGACGATGGCCAGGGCCACGGGGAACTCCATACCCATGCCGAACCCGAGGAGCAGGCGGGCGTAGCCGAGCATGGTCGCATCCGACGCGTAGGCGCACCACGCGCTGCCGAGCCCCCAGAATACCATGCTGATTTGGAAGACGAGCTTCCGGCCGAAACGGTCGGCGAGCATACCGGAAATCGCCGCGCCGGCGAACATGCCGATGAAGCTCATGCTCGACAGAAGGCCGACCTGGGCCGTCGAGAGGCCGAACTCAGTCTTGATCGAGCCGAGCAAGAAGGTGAGCGAGCCGAGGTCGATCGAGTCGAAGAACCAAGCCGTCGCGATGATGAGGAAAATATTGCGCTGGAACCGGGTCATCGGCAGGCGTTCCAGCCGTGCCGCGATCACCGCGCTCGACCCAGCTGCAGCGCGGGCGGGGGTTTCCGCTGTAGCCTGTTCCGGCAGCAGGCCGCCCGTGGGTATCGCGATTTGCCCTGCCATTCCTTGCCTCCCAGCGTTTTAGTATGCGCATAGTGTTATTGCAGGATACTGCTAATCTGCGCAAGATATATCAGCGATATGCCCCTTGCGTAGGGAAGCGCACGGCACCATGCAGGACGGCGGGCAGCGGCGAGCGGGCTGGGAAGGGTAAAGGGGCGTCGTCGATGAATTTCGTGACCGGGAAGACGACGTCGGTCCGCGCCGCGCAGCGTGGCGAGAAGCGGGCCAGGAAAGCCGTGAAGGGGGCGATCAACGGGGCCGACGGGGCTGCCGGAGGCAATGACCTGCCCGACCTGACGCTCACCGACAGAGCCTACCAGCAGTTGGAGGAGATGATCACGACGCTTGTGCTCCCGCCCGGCATGGTGCTGGGCGAGCAGAACCTGGTTCAACGTCTCGGGATCGGTCGCACCCCCATTCGCGAGGCTTTGCAGCGTCTCGCCCGCGATGGCCTCGTCGTGGTCATGCCGCGCCGCGGCATCCTCGTCTCCGAAATCAACGTGCGCACGCAGCTGCGCCTGCTGGAGACTCGACGTGTGCTGGAGCGCTTGATCGCCCGCCTCGCCGCGGAGCGTTCCACGAAGGAGGAGCGGGACGTTTTCGCCGGTCTTGCGCAGGATATGCGCGAGGCATCCTCGGCGTTGGACGACTTGGCGTTCATGCGCCTGGACCGTCAGTTCAATGACCTGATCGCAACGGCATCGCGCAATGAGTTCGCAGTGCGCTCATTGGAGAGCATGGCGGGCCTGTCACGGCGTTTCTGGTACCAGCACTACAAGCAGGCGGCCGATCTGCCGCTGACCGCCAATCTCCACGCCGATGTCTGCGAAGCGGTCGCTCGACGCGACGTCGATGCCGCCGGTGCCGCCTCGGACAAGCTCGTCGACTACATCGAGAGCTTCGCTCGCAAGACCCTGGATCATTGAACCGCGTAGGTTCAGAAGAGCTGACCACACGATGATACCGAGCGTTGGTTTACGTTGATACGTCTGAAGTGTCGGACGGCGGCTCGGCTATTGGCGCAACCTTTTTGAGCGTCCTGCGCCACAGATGTGAGGAGCGTCGATTGTGAGCTCGACGATGTCGCAGCCGCGCAGCTTGCTATCGATGGCGAGGTCGAACATGGCGCGGTCGCGCACGCGCCGTTCGCGGTCGAGCCGGAACCGGATAGCCCAGACTTGCCGAGGTTTCAGCGCGCGCATGGCGCCGAGCTTGCGGCCAGCGCTCCAGGCCTGCGACCCTTCGCGGCCGGATCGTATGCGGATCGTCCCATCGTCTGTCTCCTCGCCGGCCGATGCCGCTGCAGCGAGGGCAGCATAAGCTGACGGACCGCTTGCGACCCGTACCAGCCGCCCAGACCAACCCCTTCGCCTCTCCGAAGCCGCCGTTCGTTCTGTGCCATGCAACTTCGGCATGGGGTAAGCGGCTGCCGTCGACCGATCGTTTAGCAGCCGTCCCGGCAGCGATCGAACCGTACTTCCGGTGCGATGCGTTTCATTCTCGTGGCCACACTAGGCGGCCGCTCGAAGGTCTGGCGATACTGTCGCATCAAACGATCGCACGCAGTTGCGCCCACCCGACTTGGCCGCATAGAGAGCGCGGTCTGCTCGTTCAATCGTGTGGTCGACGTCAACGTCCGTGAACTCCGCCTCGGCCATGCCGATGCTGATTGTCGCTCTGAGGCACGGCCCCTCGGGCTCGAACACGGTGGTTGCCACCGTCTGACGGATCCGGTCTGCGAAGACGGCCGCGCCTTTCAGATCAGTCTCACGGAGCAGGACCACGAACTCCTCGCCACCGAAGCGCGCAACCTTGTCGGTCGTCCGGATCGCGTCGCTGATGATGCGTCCGACTTGGCGGATGACCTCGTCGCCTGCGGCGTGGCCGTAAAGGTCGTTGACGCGTTTGAAGTGATCGATGTCGATCATCAGGATGCAAATCGATCGCTTGTAGCGCCTAAAGTAGCTCATCGCGTCGTTGGCCAAGGGCAGGAATGCGCGCCGGTTGAGCAGGCCGGTCAGCGCATCGGTGTCGGCTAGAACCTGCATCGCATGCAGATCGGCTCCAAGACGTCTGACCCGGTCCTCGGCGGCTTCAACTGCGTGCGTTGCCTCGGCCTCACTGAGGCGTGCATCCGCCTCAGCCGTGCCGATGCGCCTCAGCAGTGACCTGATTGAAGTAGACAGGCGCAGGACCTCGGGAGAGCCGTGCACATGGCGCGTCATCCTCGCATTCGGCTCGCGGCCGATGCGGCCGACGGCTTCGGTGAGCTGCGCCAAGGGCCGGGTCAGCCGCGCCGCGACCCACCAGATCGCGACGACGCCGAGTACAGCCGTGGCGAGCCCGAGCAGGAGGATCAGTCTGGTAAGACGGTTTGCCCCGGCCAGGGCGGTGTCGACCGGCTGCAGCGCGACGACAATCCAGCCCAGGCCCCGATAGTTGCCACGCCCGCGAGTTGCGGCGGCCGCGGCGAGCTGATCGCCTCCAGTGCTGTGAACGATGAAGTGCCCGGACGCGAGATCTGCGGCCGTGTACGGCGTCGCTCCAGCGTCGGATCCGAGCAGAACCCTGCCGGAGCGATCGAGGACGACGACGTCCTCCCTCAACTCCGGCCTACGTGACGACAAGACCTCACGCCGAACGACGTCAGCCCATCGCCAGCTGAGATGAGTACCGAGAACACCGACGATCTGGCCCGAGACATCGCCGACCGGGACGGCCACATCCACGAACCGGAACGGCGTTCCGTCGCTGTTGGGAGGAAGCTTGGATGCCAGCAAAGTCGCCGCGTGCACATCCTCGACCGCGGCCTGCCGGAAGCCGTCGGCAAACCAGGGGCGCTCGCTGACGCTCGCCCCTTCGAGAATGCCGCCTGTGGCGGCACGGACTTGGCCGCCGCGATCGGCAAACCCGATCCAGGCGTAATCCGGCAGCGTCCTCTGCATCGTCTCCAGCACTTTGCGCAGGGCGCCGGTGTTCTCCAGCCAGTGGGGCTGCAGCGGCTCAAGCGCTCCGACGTTGCGGATTTCGCGCAGGCGCTCGGCCATATCCTGATCGAGCCGATCGGCCATCGACCGGKCAACCTGCAGGAGGGCGTTCTGCGCCATATCGGTGGCCTGCCCGCGCGCCAGCAACGCGGACCCGAGCGTGGTCACGCAGACAATTGCAAGGCCGATGGTGCCGGCGAGCAGGCTGATCTGACGCCGTAAAGAAATGCGGTCCGCGAGCCGCTTGAACATCTTGAACGATCCTCGACCAGCGAGGATTATGCGGCCCAATCCGTGACAGCGAATGAAATTTATTCGTAAACAATGCGCTGCTTGTGCGGTCCGGCGGCAACCGCGCACCCACCCGTGACGGCGGAAGATTGTGTCTCACCAAGACACATAAAGGCGGATGTTCCGCGCTTCTGCAGAGGGACGGAAGCGGGCGCAGCGGCGACGTCCGCTTCAATGCATCCGCCGCCCGTAAGCGGTCGGGCAGAAATCCACCCAGCCCCGCCGTTCAAGGGCGCCCGCTGACGGGACCGGTCGTGGCCGTCAGCGGAACGGCCGCCGCGCTTGCGGACACAGGCTCCGCTCCGGCCGAACTTTGCCGCTCACCACGTCTTGTGGGGCGCCGAGAAGCCGTTGCGCGGCCCTATGCCGGCTCGCCTCGGGCGGAGGGGGCTGGAGGAAGAGGCCTCGTTTTCAGCCGTCCTGCTTGTCGTGGCTCGCCTGCGGCCTGATGTACACAGGCTCGGACGGGTCGGCGAGAGGAGTCCGCGATGGCTGACGTCCGGCGCGTTGGACTCGTGCTGTGTCCGGACTTCGATTTCATGGGCTTGGCCGTGACCTCGCCCTTTGCCGTCGCCAACCGGTACGTCGCTGACACGACCTACGACATCCGAGTGCTGTCGGAGGCGGGCGGCCTCCTCCGCTCGGGGTGCGGCCCCGTCGTCGGCACCGAGCGGCTGAGCGATCCGTCCGCCTTCGACACGATTATCGTCGCCGCGGGGATCAGCCTTCCCGAGCCGAGCCCGGATCTTGTCGCCTACCTGCAAGAGGCGGCCCGTTCGACGCGCCGCTTGGCGGGTCTGTGCCTCGGTGCCTTCGCCCTGGCCGATGCGGGCCTGTTGAGCGGGCACCGTGCGACGACCCACTGGCGCTACGCGCCCCAATTCCGCGCGCGCTATCCCGACTGCCACCTCGACATCGACAAGATCTACGTCGCGGACGGCAACATCTGGACGTCCGCTGGCATGTCGGCGGGGATCGATCTCGCGGTCGGCATGGTCGAGCGCGACCATGGCCGGCAAGTGGCCCGTACCGTAGCGCGGGGCCTCGTCATGGAGCGCCGCCGGGCCGGGGGCCAAGCCCAGCACTCGGCCCTGCTCGACTTCGACGCGCCGAGCGACCGGATCCAGAGCGTCCTCGCCTATGCGCGGCAGAACCTGCGGCGTCCACTGACCACAGACGATCTCGCAGCGGTCGCCTGCCTGAGCCCGCGCCAGTTCACGCGGGCTTTCCGGGCCGAGACCGGCGTCTCGCCGGCCAAGGCGGTCGAGGTGATGCGCGTCGAGGCTGCCAAGCACATGCTGGAGCAGAGCCGCCTGCCCATCGAGGAGATCGCCGAAGCCACCGGCTTCGGCAACCGCGAGCGGATGCGCCGGGCTTTTGTCCGCGTCCAGGGGGAAGTCCCGCGGGCGATCCGCAGGGCGGCGGGACCGCTCGCCGTCGTCTGACGCATCGGCATGGCCGAAAACGTGGCAATTATGACGTGGTGGGTGCCGAGACCTCAGCTTAAGCATGGCCGGGGGGCTACTTCCTGTCGGGGATTCGCGGCCATGGTGAGCCTGACGATCAACGGTCGCCAATATGCAGTCGATGCCGAGCCCGATACGCCGCTGCTGTTCATCCTGCGCGACACGCTCGGCCTGACCGGCACGAAATACGGCTGCGGCATCGCCCAGTGCGGAGCCTGCACCGTCCACTTGGACGGGCAGGCGACGCGGTCGTGCCAAGTGCCGCTGGAGAGTGTCGGCAACCAAGCCGTCACCACCATCGAGGCGATCGAGCAGGACACGGTCGGCCGGAAGGTCGTCGACGCCTGGGTCGCGCTGCAGGTGCCGCAATGCGGCTATTGTCAGTCCGGTCAGGTCATGGCCGCCACCGCCTTGCTCAAGCAGACGCCGCACCCGACGGACAGCGACATCGCCGACGCGATGACGAACCTCTGCCGGTGCGGAACCTACAACGCCATCGCCGCCGCCGTGCGGCAGGCCGCCGCCTGAGGCGCCCGCCATGCAGCCGCTCCCCCGCCCCGCAGCCCCGTCCCGTCGCCGCGTCCTCGCGGGTGCCGGCAGTGCCCTCGTCCTCAGCGCCCTCCTGCCGGTGCGCCTCGCTCGCGCCGAGGCGCAGGGTCCCGCGGAGGGCGCAGGTGCCCTTGCGCCGAAGCCGGGGACGCGGGTGGCCGCCTTCCTGGAGATCCACCCCGACGGCACCATCAGGCTTCTCAGCCCCTTCGTGGAGGGCGGCCAGGGCGTCGCCACCGGCCTGGCGCAGATCGTCGGCGAGGAATTCGACGTACCGCCATCCCGCTTCGTCGTGGAATGCGCGCCGCCCGGCCCGGACTACGCCGTCGTCAACGGTATCCGCATGACCGGCGGCAGCTTCTCGACCCGGTCGAGCTACGAAACCATGCGCCGCCTCGGCGCGACCGCCCGCGACCTGATGATCCGCGCGGCGGCAGCCAAACTCAAGGTACAGGACGGTGAACTCACCACCCGCGACGGGGTCGTGCTGCACGCGGCCACCAACCGGGCGCTCTCCTACGGCGACCTCGCCGCCGAAGCCCTGAAGCTGAAGCCGAACGAATCCGTCCCGCTGCGCGACCCGGCGACATTCCGCTACATCCGCCAGCCCATTCCCCGCCTCGACGTGCGGGACAAATCCACGGGCCGGGCGATCTACGCCATCGACCAGACGGTCGAGGGCATGCTCTACGCCGCCGTACAGCACGCGCCGCGCCTGGGCACGGAGCCGAAGGGCCTGGCAAACGAGGCCGAGGTCAAGGCCATGCCGGGCGTGCACTCGGTGCACCGACTGCCCGGCGCCGTGGCGGTCGCCGCCGATAGCTGGTGGCGGGCGCGTAGGGCGGTCGAGGCCCTGAAGGTCGAATGGACGGCCGCCGAGGCCAGCGGCATCGGCACCGTCGCGGCTGACTTCTCGTCCGAGGGCATGCTCGCCGCCCTCAAGGCCTCCGCCGATCCGGGCCATGTCGCGGAGGAGCAGGGCGACGTCGCCGCCGCCTTCGCCAGGGCCGCCAAGGTGGTGGAGGCCGATTACGAGGCCCCCTACCTTGCCCACGCGCAGCTCGAGCCGCCCTCGGCCATCGCCCACTTCGACGGCGACGGGACCCTCGACGTCTGGCTTCCGAACCAGATGCCGGAGGTGTTCCAGGCCGTCTCGGCGAAGGTTGCCGGGCTTCAGCCGGCCCAGGTCCGCATCCATTCGCCCATGCTCGGCGGCTTCTTCGGCCGCCACTTCACCTATGAGGCCGGCAATCCGTTCCCGCAGGCGATCCTGCTCGCCAAGGCTACGGGGCGGCCCGTGAAGGTGCTGTGGTCGCGCGAGGAGGAATTCGCCCGCGATGCCGTGCGTCCCTTGAGCTTCAGCCGCTTCCGCGCGGCCCTCGACGCGGCGGGGCAGCCGGCGGCGATCGAGGTCCGCACCGTCGGTGAAGGTCCGATCGGCCGCTACTTCAGCATGATGATGCAGACCCCCGTCGACCCTTCCGCGGTCGAGGGCATCGTGGAGAAGCCCTACGCGGTGCCCAACCGGCGTATGACCTTCACGAAGGTCGCCCACCCCGTGAACATCGCGTTCTGGCGCTCGGTCGGGCACTCGATGAACGACGCGTTCTACGAGAGCTTCCTGGACGAGGTCGCCCAGGCTGGCGGCCAGGATCCGTTTGCGCTCCGCAGGGCGCTTCTCCAGGGCAGCGCCCGGCACCGGACTCTTCTGTCGACGGTGGCAGAGATGTCCGGCGGCTGGCAGCGCGGGCCATATCCCGCCGAGGGTGGGATGCGCGCCCGCGGCATCGCCATGGCCTCGCCCTTCGGGTCGGAGACGGCGACGATCGCGGAAGTCTCGGTGGAGGGCGGCGAGGCCCGCGTCCACAACCTCTGGATCGCGTTCGACCCCGGCAGCATCGTCAACCCGGCCATCGTGAAGGCACAGGTCGAGTCGGCGGCGGCGCTGGGCCTGTCCTCGGTCCTGTTCGAGCAGATCGTCTACCGCGACGGCGTGCGGCAATCGCAGAACTACGACACCTATCCGGTCCTGCGCCGCGCGCACATGCCGAAGGTCCATGTGCGCATTGTCGAGAGCGGCGCGCCGATGGGAGGGGTCGGCGAGCCGGGCCTGCCGGGTGTGCCGCCCGCCGTCCTCAACGCCATCGCGGCGCTCACCGGCCAGCGGATCCGTGCGCTTCCGATCGCCAACACCAAGCTTTCCTCCGCCTGACGCGGGATCCGCGATGACACAGCTCACAGGCACGGCGCTCGTAACGGGCGCCTCCTCGGGGATCGGTGCGGCTTAGGCCGCGCACAAGGCCGTCGTCCTCGCCCTGACGCAGGGGCTCGCAGCCGAGGTCGGCGGCAAGGGTGTTCGCCTCCAGGCGGTGCTGCCCGGCGTCACCCGCACCGATTTCTTTGATTGGGCTTGCGCGGATATCGGCCAGATCCCTGCGGAGATGATCATGGAAGCCCGCGACCTCATGGCAGCGTCGCTCGCCGGCCTCGATGCGCGCAAGACCGTCACGATCCCCGCGCTGCCGGACATCGCCGACTGGCAGGCCTTTGAGGCCGCCCGCCTCCGACTGGGTCCCAGCCTATCCCACCGAGTGCCGGCTGCCCGCTACACTATCGGCGGATACGACAGGCGTTCGGTGCCTGCCTGAGTGGGAGTCGGTCGATGCCGCAGATCGTCGAGAACGCGGACGGCGCACCCGCCTCCGAGGCCGCACTGACCGCCCATCGCGCTCCGGAGCAAGCAAAGCTTCCGGGAGGCTGGCGGCAGATCGAGGGGTTGCCCGTCGGCGTGTTCGCGGCGGTGATGGGGCTGACCGGCCTCAGCGTCGCCTGGAGGTTGGCGCATGCCCGGTACGGGTTCCCTTTCTGGGTCGCGGAGGCCATCGGGCTCGTCGCCTGCGCGGCCTTCGTCGCCATCGCGGCGGGTTACGCCGTCAAGGCCGTCATCGCCGCCCAGGCGGTGCGGGCCGAGTTCCGCCATCCCATCGCCGGCAACCTGTTCGGCACGCCATTGATCAGCCTGCTTCTCTTGCCGTTCCCGCTGGCGCCCCTGAGCCTCACCCTGGCGCGCATATCCTGGATTGTCGGTGCCTTCGGCATGACCCTGTTCGCGTGGCTGATCGTGACCCGTTGGCTGAGCGACCGGCAGCAGGTCGCGCATGCGACGCCGGCCTGGATCGTGCCTGTGGTCGGCCTCCTCGACGTGCCGCTCGCCCTTCCCGTACTCGGCCTGCCGCCGATGCAGGGCGTGATGGTCTTCGGGCTGGCCGTGGGGCTGTTCTTCGCCGTACCCTTGTTCACGCTGATCCTGTCCCGCCTCCTGTTCGAGCCGCCCCTGCCCGCTGCACTCCAGCCGTCGCTCCTCATCCTCGTCGCGCCCTTCGCGGTAGGATTCTCGGCCTATGTGGCGACGACGGGCACGGTCGATCTGTTCGCAGAGGCGCTCTTCGCAGTCACACTGTTCCTGCTCGCCGTGCTGCTGCCGAAGCTCGCCCGGTTCGGTCGGAGCTGCCCGTTCCGCGTGTCGTGGTGGGGCGTGAGCTTCCCCCTCGCCGCAGCGGCGGTCGCGGCTCTTCGGGTTGCGACGGCGGAGACGGGACGTGCGACCGACATTCTCGCCCTCTGCCTGCTCACGCTCGCGACGCTGGTCATCGCCTGGCTGTTCGGTCGGACCCTGATCGGCCTCGCTCGCGGAGAGCTTCGCACACTGGGGCAGTGACATCCGGGGGCCGGGCAGTGGCTTGTTCGCGACGCTGAGTTCCAACGTGCGCATCAGAGAAGCTGCGAGAGCGAGATGCGTGGCCGCGAAGGGCGCGAAGCGGAACGGCGGCTTTAGCAATCCAAGATCCGAGGACTTATTCCCGCCGGACGCACGCTCGCCTGTTTACGACCGCCCCTTCCCGGCTCGCATGAGCAGAGAACAGACCGCCAAGTCGCGGAGACATTTCGATAAACTCATCCCACAGACGCTCAGCCGTCGATGTCCCGGGACGGTACCCTGTATTTACCGCTCGGACAGGGACGTTACGCGCCGAGACCGGTTCGCATCCGACTGCCAGCACCACCAAATTCTTCACGGCAGCGCTTTAGGCTGCCACAGCGAGAAGGTAGCGGGCATCTGGCCGGACATGCCGACGGCGCTGGGTCACGGCCTTGGGTCTTTCGAAACGATGCGGTCGGACCGGCCGCGAGCCAGCGCCTCCGGACGGGACATGCGACGTTCGCGGCGCCCTGATCGGTTTGGGCTGGATAAGCGGTGGCGTGCGCGGCTTCGGCCTCTGGCGCCATGTGGTCGGGCCGGGATCGGCAGGTGGCGGCCTGCGCCAACTCCGACCCACCTGCGGACGGCCTGCACGCCCGGCCCAGACCCGATCGACCCTCGGATCACGCCTGGCCAGGACATCGGGGCCTGGAGATCGGGGCTCTCGGGCGTCGGACACGGATCCCGGGCGAGGGATCGCGGAGTCCGAACCGGGGCAAGCCCGATCCCGAGAGCCCCGTGAGCGAGCCGTCAGGTCGACACGGGCGGCTTGCTGGTCTTGAAGTTCTTGGTTTTGGGCTCCGGCTTGCGGAATTCGGGCTTGTCGGCGAGCAGGCGCTTCACACGTTCGTTGAATTCCTCAGGCGTGACCGCCTGCGCTTTGCCGGTCGTGAATTCGCGTGCCATCATGGCCTCCGCTTCGTAGCCCAGGGCACGGGATTGCGCGGAGGGATGCGCTGCCTATGCGCCTTCTGACGCCGAAGCGCCACCGCCCCGGCACGACGCGTGCGGCCCACCGGCATGTCCCTGCCCCGCATCAGGCCGCCGGTCGCCGAACCAGCCGCCAGGCCGCGATGGCCGTGCGGCGATCCTCGAAGGTCGCACGCAGGCGCGTGCCCGGCGCGCCCTGGCGCTCCGCCCCGTAGCCATGGTGCAGCACTGCATCCGGTCCGAAGGCCCGCTGCATCTCGGCACGCCACAGCCGGTCCGTGACGGCGAGCACGCTCTCGGTTTCGGCCAAGCGTTCGATGTCCATCCGGGACCGTCCTCAGCCTGCCGTTCGTTGCCCCAACGCGCGGCGCGCGGCAGAGGTCCCCTTCCGATCCCCAGCGCCGGATCGCCGACCGGGATCCGCCGTGACGTCCTGCGATCGCAGGCGCGTCCGCAGACGCGTAGGGGCGTCGCGCCGCGTCAGAGCGCCCGCGCGAGACCCGCCTCCAGATCGAGGGCGCTGGCCGTCTGTTGGGAGAGTCGCACCCCCGTCGGCTCGACCTCCGCATCCGCCTTCACGGCCCGACGCACGATGGCGAGCGCATCGGCCTCGGAAGTCGTGATCGCGGCGTAGAACATCACCAAGCGGCCGGATGGCTCGGCATCGTCGGGGCGCGAGACCTTGAGGATGTAAGCCGTCTGATTGGGCTCGATCAGCGCCGCGGCGGGGGAGTGGGAATCGGCCTTCGACATGGCTGGGTCCTACACGCTCAAGCGCTTCGTGTTCGCGGCGACGTGCTCGCGGTAGCGCGCGATGACGGTCTCGGGTGAGCCGCCCCTCATGAGCGTCGCCATGGCTTCGGCCGCCGCGTCGACCTTCTCGACCACCATCGACTGCGCCTCGGCCAATCCTTCGCTGCCGCCGCCGGCGAGACGGACCAAGCGCAGGGCGATGACGCTCTGCGACTCGATCGCGAGCATCAGAGAGGACAGAAAGAGATTGTACACGGCAGACTCCGCGCCGCTGCAGTTACGGCAAAGCTCAAACGCGGCTGAACCGCGGAATGATCCGAGATGCGAACGCAGGGCAGCTGCGCCTGCCCGGTCCGGCTTCAGTGAAACGGGCGTCCGATCCCGACGTTGGTCGATGCGTATGCCACGAGACCTACGCCAAGCCGTCGCCGGCCGCTTCGGTCCACTGCGGACGTCCGTGGACCGGTCGTTTCCTATCCGTGAGATTCCGGTCGCGCCGGAGCGCCGCGCTCAGCCGACGGGTCGCCAATCCCGGAGCGAGAGGGTCCACGCCTGGGCATCGTGGTATTCGACCGACAGACAGCCGTGGCGGACGATCCGGGCCAGCATGACCCTGTCGCCGAGAGCCGTGATCTGGATGACCGTCGGGCCGTAGCCGGCATCTCCGACGAGGCATGTCCCGACGGTCCAGCCGTGCTCGCGGCAGATCTCCGCGGCGTACCGGTTATCGTGCCGCGTGCTCGCCATGACCGGACGGTCTCTCCTGCGGTGGGCTCGCGCGCCTGTCGCGCCGCGATCCCGACGCGGTGCCGGGACCGGCCTGAAGCGATCAGGAGGCCGGCGTGAGTTCGCCTTCCCGTGCAGCCCGTTCGCCCACCTCGGACCGGATCCGATAGGTCGGCTCGCCCGAGCGGTCGTCCGGCAGGAGCCGGATCACCTCGAACAGGCCGTCGACAATGCTTTTGTTGCCGGCGTAGCTGATCCCCAACTGCCGGACATGCTGACCGACCTTGAACTTGTGAGACATGTATCGTCCTCCGGAAGAGTGCTGTGGGGGCGGGGGCCGGCCTACCGGCGGGCTCGGGCCTTGCGGGCCGCAAAGCGGGCGTCGCGCGCCGCCTTCTGTTCGGCGGCCTGGGCCGCCTGCCGCTCGGTCGCCTCGGCCGCCAGGCGGACCTGCTCAGCCGCTTCGCGCTCGCTGGCAGCGAGGATGTCGGCCTCGCGCTGGGCCGCCTCCGCCTGCCGCGCGGTCTCGCGCTCGGAGTTCCGCACGTCGCGTGCCTGAACCACCGCGTGCCGGGCAGCCTGTCGAGCGAGGACGACCGGATCGTCGGCTGCGGGGCGAGCCCGGAATCGCGCGAGGGTGTCCTGTCGTGCCTTGGCATTCGCCTCGAGACGATCAACGAGCTGGCTGGTTCTGAATTGGCCCACGAACACTCCTCATGCGCGCTGGAGTCCGACTCCGGCGGCGGGAAATAAATGAAGCCGTTCCCGGGGGAACGGCTTCGCAAGACGGTCTCGGAAGAGGCGTGAGGCTCAGACGGCCTGGAGGCTGCCGGCCGACTGCTTGCCGCTGCGGCGGTCGGTTTCCATCTCGTAGGAAACCTTCTGGCCTTCGGTCAGGCCCTGCATGCCGGCGCGCTCGACGGCGGAGATGTGCACGAAGACGTCCTTGCCGCCGTCATCCGGCTGAATGAAGCCGAAGCCCTTGGTGTCGTTGAACCACTTAACGGTGCCGATGCTCATAGGTATTCCATATCATTATAGGCAAACAAAGAGGTCGAGCGCATGCATTACACGCGCCCGGTCGCTGGTCGTCGAAAATGGGAGAGATGCAGAGCGCTCGCCCTGTTCAGGCGATGCGGCCGAATATCTGGCCAAAAGTCGATCCAACACACATAGACCATCCGCGAGATAATAACAACCACACGGCACGGATGCGGACATCTCGGTCCGGCGCGGCGAAGAAATAGGCTTTGCAGCGCGGCGGCGCATTGGCGTGCGTCGGACGCGCCGCGAAGTCCCGATCGGCCGCCTCCTATCCTGCGAAGGGGGATCGGAGCGCCGGCAGCCCGAGGGGGGCCGGAGACGCGGAATGGCGCGCGGGCGCAACGATTGCGGCGGACCGCGAGTTCGCTCGCGGACGAGGACCGGCGGAGATCCGGCAGCGGAGGTCAGGTGGCATCTTGGATTGAACAGGCTGTCTGGTGGCAGATCTTCCCCCTCGGCTTCGTCGGCGCCGCGCCCGAGGCCGACCCGGGCGTGCCGGTCGCGCACCGTCTCTCCCATCTGCTGGGCTGGCTGGACTACGCGGCCGACCTCGGCGCGTCCGGGCTGGCGCTCGGGCCGATCTTCGCGGCCTCCACGCATGGCTACGACACCATCGACCACTTCCGGATCGACCCGCGCTTGGGCGACGAGGCCGACTTCGATGCGCTGATCGAGGCCGCCCACGCCCGCGGTCTGCACATCCTGCTCGACGGGGTGTTCAACCATGTCGGGCGCGCCCATCCCGCCTTTCAGGACGTCCTGCAACACGGCCCCGAATCCGGACAGGCCGGCTGGTTCCGGCTGTCGTGGCCGCGGGGCTCCGGCCCGGGCCTCGAGCCGGACTACGCCTGCTTCGAGGGCCATCGGCAGCTCGTCACGCTTAATCATGAGAACCCGCAGGTCGCCGATCACGTCGCCGCCGTCATGGTCCATTGGATCGCCCGCGGCGCCGACGGGTGGCGGCTCGACGCAGCCTACGCGGTTCCGCCGCACTTCTGGGCGCGCGTGCTGCGCCGGCTCCGCCTCGCGCATCCCGAGGCCTACATCGTCGGCGAGGTGATCCACGGCGACTACGCCCGCTTCGTGCAGGACACCGGCCTGGACGCGGTGACCCAGTACGAACTCTGGAAGGCGATCTGGAGCGCCCTCAACGACCGCAACCTGTTCGAACTGGCCCATGCCCTGGACCGACACAATGCCTGCCTCGACACGTTCGTGCCGCTGACCTTCGTGGGCAATCACGACGTGACGCGCATCGCGAGCCGGCTCACCGACGAGCGGCACCTGCCGCACGCCCTCGCGATCCTCCTGACCTGCGGGGGGACCCCCTCGGTCTACGCCGGCGACGAGCAGGCCTTCCGGGGCGTGAAGGAGGAGCGCGTCGGCGGCGACGACGCCATCCGGCCGGCCTTCCCGGCGACCCCGGCGGATCTCGCACCGTATGGCTGGCCGATCTACCGGCTGCACCAGCAGCTCATCGCGCTCCGGCGGCGGTATGCCGGGCTTCACCGGGCGCGGAGCCGGACCCTGCACCTCGCGAACGAACAACTGGTGCTCGCGATGGGCGACGGGGCGGCGCAGGTGATACTGGCCCTGAACCTCGCCGACACGGCCGCGCTGCTGCCCGTGCCGGATGCGGGGGCGATCGAGGCGGGTGACGGTGATCTGGCGCAAGCCGGCGGCCGCGATGCCCGCGTGCGCCTTCCGGCCCATGGCTGGGCCGTCCTGACTGCCTGATCGCCCTGCCGGCTCTTACGGTTCGGCGACGCGTCCCGAAGGAAGGGAAAGGCGCGCCGTCCGGTACGGTTTGCATGAGGCCCGGCCGTCGCCTGCGCTGCCGGGACCGGGCGATCCAGAGGCCGTTGATGCCCGGAGAAGGCGGCCCTCCCTGATTCAGAGTCCGACACTCGCCGCGCCGGCCGCAGCGGCCTGCTCCACGGAGGCGCCCCCGCGCAGGGCCATGGCGATGGCCGTCGACATGGTGTCGATGGCGAGGGCACGATCCTGCCCGTAATCGTAAGAGCTGTTGTTGCCGGAACTCAGCCTCGCATAGTAGCTGTCCGGAAATCTTTTATCGATCCGCAGCTTCAGCATGCGCGTGGCGGCGTTGTAGTCGTCCTCGAAGTTTCGGGCTCTGCCAGCATGTTCGCCTTCGAAGGTACCGGCCTCTCGGTCCTTCGCCATCGCACGCGCCCGGCGCGCCTGCGTCTGGCCGACAAGCAAGGCGTTGATTTTGGCGATCAGCCAACGAATGACGGGCATTGACGCCTCCTGCGGTTCGGGAGGGACAACGCCTCAGAACGCGATTGGAAGCGCGGCTTCGCCGCCGCGACGCATCGATCGCCTGCCGCAGGCGCGTGCCGACGCCCCGCCGAGGGCGAATCGACGGATCATCCCGCTGATCGGAGCCCGCCCGCAGGTGGCGGCCTGAGGCCCGCTTCGCCCGGTCGTCGCAAACACACCCGGCCCGCGGCGGCAGGCATGGGCTACCGCATCCCGTAGCTCACCCGGTGCGGCGCGCCGTCCAGCGACCCGAACACGCGCCCAGGCCGGACAGCGTCCAGCGGCCGATCCCGCCCGATCCGCGCAGGCGGCCCGAGACCGAGACGCTGGCGAGCCCCTTGCGGATCGTGCCGGTGAT
Source organism: Methylobacterium sp. P3_A11 (assembly GCF_056403155.1). NCBI lineage: Bacteria > Pseudomonadati > Pseudomonadota > Alphaproteobacteria > Hyphomicrobiales > Methylobacteriaceae > Methylobacterium > Methylobacterium sp. P3_A11. Next base: position 20,719 of record NZ_JBFUGA010000049.1, on the reverse strand, counting down.
CCGGCCGTCCTCGCCGGCCCGGCCGGACGCGTCGATGCCGTTGCCGCCGCCATCGTCCACGGTCCCGTCCCGGATGACGATGGGGTAGCGGTAAGGTCCGGTACAGCTCCCACTCTCCGCGGTGGCGACGACCGACCAAGCCCCATCGAACCGGTTGGCCGCGGAGGCGTCTGTCGGAGCGCCGGAGAGGGTGAGGAACAGGGCGGGCGCGAACATGGCAGCACGAAGTCGGGTCATGGTCTCCTCTGTGAAGGCCTCGAACTCGGATACGGGACATCGCGTCGGGGTGGCCCTGTCGAAGGCCGCGGCGCGATGGCGGACCGGCAGCCGGCGCGGATGCCCGACCCGGCTTGCGCGCCAGGGGCTGTCCGCGGACCGATGCCGGGGCTGAAGCGCCGGGTGTACCGTCGACGGGGCCGGCAGGCTCCGGACCTGGGAGACCGAACCTGCTCGTCGAGCGCCCCTTGCCGGGACAGGGAAAGGGCAACGGGCCGGACACGCGCTCGGAGTGGCGCGAGCGCCCGGCCTCGCGGCCGTGCCGGACAAGAGGGCCATCCGCCCGGCACAACCTCGCAAAAAGGTCCGGAACTGCGGATGCACCGATGGGGCGACCCCGCGTTCCGAGGCTCGATATGAGCACTAAGCCCTTCCTGTGAATGAGAGATATTTACCGGTACGCGGAATTTTTTTAACGCGGCGGCCTGAACGGACGTCGACGGGGAAGGGCGACCGTGTCCTTCCTCCGGACCGGGGCGAACCTGTTCAGCATCGCCTGAAGATCCCGGTCGAGAGGCGCATGCGGGCCAGCGCCAGCGTGAAGCGTCGCAGATGCGGCACGGCGGCGGACAGGGCCTCCGAGCGGCGTGCCGGCACGCCGCCTAGACGAGAAACCAATTCGATGTCCACAACTTCTGGGAAGTTTTGTCGAAGGTTCGTCCGCTAGTCTGCGCCTGGCCCATAGATCACGGCGGCCTGTCCCGTAGGGCCAGGCAGTCGTTCATCGATGTGCGGCCCGCGAGGCCACCTCGAATCCGGTCCGAGGTTCCAGCGAGATCGCGCAGCCGGGCATTCCGATCGGCTGAGGATTAACGTTTGGCGCAAATCGGCCGCGTCCATGATGCGTGTATACCAAGAAAATAACGCAGATGAGGGAACCGCCTTGTGCGCAACCCGTTTGTGCCCCGCTGCCGATCGGGCACTGACCGCACGAGGGGGTAGAGCGAGCTGTGACGGCGGAGGTCGACAGGCATGAACTCCGGCAGATCATCGCCGGCCTGAGCGAGGGCGTGATCCTGGTCGAGCCCGATCAGACCATCGCGTATGCCAACGCTCCCGCCCTCTACCGCAAGATTGGCATCCACAGGCGCAGCGAGGCCGGCGTCTGGGGACGCGAAAACGGATTTCCGCTCAGCACATCTGACGGATGAATACCGCTCTACCGGTATAGAAAAACCATTGATGGCGCAGCTTCGACGCACATCTCCAGGCCGGCCGGGGTTTCCTCAAACACCACGAGGCGCCCGTGACCGAGAACAGGACAACGACTTCCGCCGAGCATCTCAAGGGCTCGGTGAAAGAGGCCATCGGCAAGCTCACCGGCGATGCCCGGACGGAGACCGAAGGCCGACGCCAGACGCGCGACGCATCCGCATCGAAGGCCGGCGAAGCCGAGCCCACGGGACCGGGACGGCGCTGACGGATGTGACCCGGCTTCTCACGGTGAGGGGCCGCCCACGACGAGCGAGATCACGAGGGAGAACGACATGGTCGATACGGATCGGATCACGGGGGCCGCCAAGGACATCGGCGGCAAGATACAGGGCGCGTTCGGTGATCTCACCGGCTCGAAGCGGGACTCGGCGGAGGGTCGCGTCCGCGAGGCGGCCGGACAGGCCGAGAACCTGTACGGGCACGCCAAGGACACCGTCCGCGACGCGGCCGACCACGTCGCCGACACCGCCCGCGACGTCGGCGGCAAGATCCGGGATGCCGTCGGCGGCATCGCTGGATCTGGCGACCTCGAGGCCCGTGCCCGCCGCGCCCAGGATGCCGCGGAAGACCACTACGCCCGGGCGGAACGCACCGTGCGCCACGCCGCCGACGAGGCCTACGACTACGCCGAGGAAGCCTACGAGCGGGGCGGCCAGTCCCTGCGGCGGAGCGGCCGGGCGGTCGGCCATCAGGTCGCGGAATACCCGCTTGCCTCCCTGCTGATCGCCGGCGCCGTCGGCTTCGGCCTCGGGCTGCTGGTCGGCGCCCGCCGCGACTGAGCCACCCTCGACGTTCGACGAACCACCACCCGGAGTGACAGCGTGACCATCCAGACCACCGCATCCCCTCTTTCCACCCCCGCCTCCCACCTCGCCGCCGCCGACACGCGCGCCGTCCTGCTCAACGAGGTCTCCTGGGGGGCGATCTTCGCCGGTGCCGTCACCGCCCTGGTGACCCAGGTCATCGTCAACCTCGTCGGCGTCGGCGTCGGCCTGGCCTCGGTSGGCACCACCGCCGCCGACAACCCGGCCGCCTCGACMGTGTCGATGGGGGCGGGTGTCTGGTTCGTCGCCTCCGGGATCGTCGCCTCGCTGGCCGGCGGCCTGATCGCCGGCCGGCTCTCGGGCAAGCCGCTGCCGGGCGCGGCCGCCCTGCACGGCCTGGTGTCCTGGGCGGTGACGACGCTGGTGGTCCTGTACCTGTTGACCTTGGCGGCGAGCGGCTTCGTGGGCGGCACGCTGAGCACGGTCTCGGGGGCGCTTGGGGGCGCCGGTAACCTCGTCGGCGGCACCGTGCAGACCGCCGCCCAGGCCGCGGCGCCGTCGCTGTCGAAGATCACCAACCCGCTGGACGGCATCGAGCGGACGGTCCGCCAGCAGGCCGCCGGCCAGGACCCGCAGGCCGCCCGCGACGCCGCCGTGGCGGCCATCAAGGCGCTGTTCACCGGGGATGCCGGGCAGAAGCAGCAGGCCGAGGCGCGCGCCGCCGACGCGCTGGCCAAGGCCCAGAACATCGCGCCCGACCAGGCCCGCCAGCAGGTCCAGGATTACGAGAAGCAGTACGAGCAGGCGGTGGCCACCGCCAAGCAGAAGGCCGAGGCCGCGGCCGTGACGGCCAAGTCCGCCGCCACCCAGGGCGCCTTCTACGCCGCCCTCGCGCTGATCCTCGGTGCGCTGGCCGCGCTCTTCGGGGGCCGCCTCGGCGCCCCCAAGCCCGCGACCCTGCTCGGCRCCTACGAGACCCRGCGCGCCTGATCGCCCCGCGGCCGGATCCACCCCGATCCCACCCCCAACCGCAAGGAGCGCACGCGATGAGCAGCACCACCGACAAGCTCAAGGGTCTGGCCAACGAGGCCGTCGGCACCGTCAARCAGGCGGCCGGCAAGGCCACCGGCAACGACAAGCTCGTGGCCGAGGGCAAGGCGCAGGAGCTGAAGGGCGAGGCGCAGAAGACGGTCGGCGACGTCAAGGACGGCGCCAAGACCCTCGCCGACAAGATCACCGGCACGCACTGACCGCGGCCGGGTGGGGCCGGCCGGACCGGCCCCATCCCCGGATCGCAGCAGCCCCAGCCCGACACAGGAGCCCCCCATGAACCGCGACCAGATCCGTGGCGCGTCCCGTCACCTCAAGGGTCGCGCGCAGACCGCCGTCGGCGGCCTGACCGGCGACCCGGCGCGCCAAGTGCGCGGCGCCGTGAACCAGGTGGCCGGCGGCGCCCAGTACGCCTACGGCCGCGCCCGCGACCGGGCCGACGACCTCGCCGAGGACGGCCGCCATCTCGCTCACGAGGCATGGGCGCGGGCCGACGACCTCATCGACGACGGCCGCCGGCTCGCCCGGGACGCCCGCCAACGCGGCGCGACCTACGGCCGGCGGGCCGTCCGCACCCTCGACGGCAACCACGCCAACACCGTGCTGGGCTTGGCCGCCCTCGCCTTCGCGGCGGGCTGGCTCGTGCGCCGCGCCCGCTGAACCCGGAGACACCCGATGCTGCACAAGATCCTGACGGCGTTCATCGTCCCCAAGCTCGTCGCCTTTCTCGGACGCCGCTACGGACGGCGTGATCGCACCGGCCGGACATTCTGAACGGGCACCCGAGGCGCGGGTGACCGCTTCGCCGTGATCGACGATGCCAATCAGAGAGCCGGATCCGCGATCCGGACCTGATCCATCCGGGACAGATCGTCATACTACCGGACCCGGTCGCGGGTGCGGTCGGAAACACCGCTTGCGACGGGCGCGAATGAGGGGTCGCGCCGCGGGTCGTCACGGATGGATCCGGCCGTGCACGCGCGATGGCGGCGAAGTGTCCTCGCCCGCCCCATATAGGCGCGGCAGACGAGGCGAGTGACGGGACATGACGATGACAACCGAGAAGGCGGTGCTGGCGGGCGGGTGCTTCTGGGGCATGCAGGATCTGATCCGGCGCCAGGCGGGCGTGGTGTCGACCCGGGTCGGGTACACCGGTGGCGACGTGCCGAACGCCACCTATCGCGACCACGGCACCCATGCCGAGGCCATCGAGATCATCTACGATCCGACCCAGACGAGTTTCCGGCGCATGCTGGAGTTCTTCTTCCAGATCCACGACCCGACGACCCCAAACCGCCAGGGCAACGACAGGGGCCTCAGCTACCGCTCGGCCATCTTCTATCAGGACGACGAGCAACGCCGTGTGGCGGAGGATACCATCGCCGACGTCGACGCCTCCGGGCTGTGGCCGGGGAAGGTCGTGACCGAGGTGGCGCCGGCCGGGCCGTTCTGGGAGGCCGAGCCGGAACACCAGGATTATCTGGAACGGCGTCCCGGCGGATACACCTGTCACTTCGTCAGGCCGGGCTGGGTCCTGCCCGCACGGACCCCGGCCTGACAGGACCCGTGAGCGGGTTCGGCACGACGGGGTCGGCGGCGTCCCGCCTCAGGACTCCACGGCCCTGACCGGGCCATCGGCACCGGGACGGCGCGGTCGCTGAAGTGCGCCGGTTCGGTGCGGAGATCGGCGCCGGCCTGCCCCCCCGGATGCCGGCCCTGGGCGGGCGCCGCGCCGGCCGGCCGGCGGGGCGCATGGGTTGCGTCAGACGGACCGCCGCCCCTGTGCGGTCCGGGCTGACCGAGGACCGCCGCTCGATCGAGGTGACCGCGGCGGGCGGGCGCTCGGCATCGGCCCAGAACAGCTCGCCGACACCCCCGACCGGACGGGTGAGCACTGCCCCTCCACGGTCCTGCGCGTCGTCAACGGGATGCTGCGCGCCGGGGGCCTCGACAGCCCCGACCATCGGCACCGCGGCCCGCGTCGAGGCCGACCCAAGGCTCGGCGCCGGCCTATGCGTCGCCGACTCCGGCGGCGGGCACGGTCGAGATCCCGAACCGTAAATTCGGTTTCATTCCGGAACGCCGGGGGTGCCGAATCCGTCCCTGCTTCGTGACATCCGTCCCGCCGTTTCGGGCGACGCCCGCCTCGCCGCCACGCAGGGGATCGAAGGTTCTCGATGATCCGTTCGAACAACGCCGCCGCGGCCACGCTGCTGCCGCCTTCGACGACGTGCGCTCAGCTTCAGCGGACCGGCACCGACGCGAACACCCGACGGGACCGCAACGACGACACCCCGGTGGAGCTGAAGGGGCGAAAGCCGCGGCGCAGGCGCCCGCCGCGATGCCCGCCAAGTCCTGGCCGGGCCGGGCTCCGCGGCCATCGACGCGGGGCCCGCGCTTGAGGTGCCGTCTAGATTAGAGTAATTCCAAATCTGCGATGGATTCGCCCGACCGACCGGCGCCCCGCGGCGTCCTCACCCCCGGCCAACGGGCCATGCTGCTCCGTCTGGCACGGGAGGGGGCGCTCCTGGCGCCCAGGCCCTGGGAGATGCGGACGATACGCTCCCTGCGGGAGCGCGGCCTCGTCCGGCCAAGGCTATCAGGCCGGGACGCCGCCGGCCTCTGGTTCATCAGCGCCAAGGGTGTGCGCGCCCTCGCCCGGGCGGGGGCGGCGTCGGCGCCCGGGCGATCCGAGCCGTGACGTGGATCGGGTGCGCCGATTCCCGTCATCGTCCGGCAGCATCGCGGGTCTATCCAGGAAAGCGAGCATGAAGCAGACTGTCGAAACGATGCGGACGGTCCCGGGATACGACAGCGTCACCATCGCCCTGCACTGGTTGACCGCAGGGCTCGTCCTCGGTCTCTGGCTGGTGGGCACCTTCCTCGAAGACCTCGTGCCGAAAGGGACCCTGCGCTCCGGCCTCTGGTCGGCGCATTTCGACGTCGGCTTCGTCCTCGCCGCCCTGCTCGTCGCCCAGCTGGCCTGGCGTCGGACGCGGGGCCGCAGCCTGCCGGTCGAGGATGCCGGCCCCCTGCATCGACTGGCGAAAATCACCCACGCGGCCCTGTACGGGCTGCTCTTCGTCATCGTCGGTCTCGGCATTGCCAACGCCTTCGTGCGCGGCGTGACGCTCATCGGCCCGCTGAGCCTGCCGCCGATCGGCGACCCGGCATGGCGGCGTCCCCTGACGCACTGGCACGGCCTCGCCGCCAACGTCCTGATGGCGGTCGCCCTGTTCCACGCCGCGGCCGCGCTCGTTCACCACTACCTCTGGCATGACGCCGTCCTGCGCCGCATGCTGCCCTGGAGACCGTGACATCCATGCGCCCCGTCCATTCCGAGAGACACCTGATCGACCGGATCGGCTGGCTGCGGGCCGCCGTGCTCGGGGCCAATGACGGCCTCGTCTCGACCGCCAGCCTGATCGTGGGGGTCGCGGCCTCCGCCGCCGCTCCGGGGGAGATCCTCGTGGCGGGCTGCGCCGGCCTCGTCGCCGGTGCGATGTCGATGGCGGCGGGCGAATACGTCTCGGTCAGTTCCCAGGCGGACACCGAGCAGGCCGACCTCGCCCGCGAACGGCGCGAACTGGCCAACGACCCGGCGGCCGAGCGGGAAGAACTCGCGCGGATCTATGTCGGGCGCGGCCTCGACTACGCGCTGGCCCTTCAGGTGGCCGACCAGCTCATGGCCAAGGACCCGCTCGGCGCCCATGCCCGGGACGAACTCGGCATCTCCGAGATCACGACGGCGCGCCCGGTCCAGGCGGCCCTGACCTCGGCCGCGACCTTCTCGGCCGGCGCGGCGCTGCCGCTGGCGGTGGCGGCGCTCTCGCCGGCGAGCCTCGCCGTCTACACGGTGTCGGCCGCATCACTGGTCTTCCTGGCGGTTCTCGGAGCCCTGGGCGCGAAGGCCGGCGGTGCTCCCATCGCGCGGGCGACGGCGCGGGTGACCTTCTGGGGCGTGCTCGCCATGGCCGTCACCGCCGGGATCGGAAGCCTCGTCGGAAAAGCCGTCTGACGGCTACCGCTTCGGATCGTGGCAATGCATCTTCGGCGGCGCGGTGGCGCAATCGAGGGAACAGGTCTGGTCGGGCCGGCAGAACCATTGCAGGGCGCCCGTCTTCATGCATGAGCCCGAACAGTGCCGGTGGGCAGCGTCCGTCGGCTCGATGAAGGTCGGGTCCGCGTCAGGCGAGCGGGCCGATCGCTGGGCGTGAGCCGCGGACAGTCCGGCCACCGTGGCGAGCATCGCGAGTGTGGTGCGGATCATGAGCGTCGGATCCCCGGATCGTCCCGGATGCGGCCGCGGGCCGGCGGATCGCCGGCCCCGCGTTGCGCGGGACTCCCGACCCCGTCGAGCATCGTACAGCAGGACGGGGCCGGCGTCGTCAGCCCTTCTTGCCCTGCTTGAAGCTCTGGATGGCGTTCTGGCAGCCCGGTGACAGCTTCGCCATGTTCTTCTCGAAGCACGCCTGAGTCTCGGGGCCGTCCTCGGGCGGCATGTTCCCGCAATAGGTCGTGAAATCGCCCATGCATTGCTGCTGGAGCGCCGCCTTGTCGTCGGCCGACATCGGTGCCGCCAGGACCGAGGAGCCCGCACTGGACAGAAGCAAAACGGCCGTGACCAAGCGTACCGACATGTCGATCTCTCCCTGCGCTTCGATAAGACGGTGAGAAAGCCCGCATAGCCGGAAACCGTTGCATGCTGGAGGGGAGTTTCGCGTCATGCCGGCAGGAAACGACCGACCGCCCCGCGACGACAGGCGGACCGCATCAATCGCCGGTGACGACACTCACCGGGTCAGAGCCGGCATCCGAAGCGTAGGCGTTGACGATCCCGGCCAGCAGACCGGGAAAGCGCGCATCCACCTCGACCCAACGCGAATGGTTGCGAAGTTCGACCCCGTGACGCTCGCTGCGGATCAATCCCGCCTCGCGCAGCACCTTGAAGTGGTTGGACAAGGACGACTTCGGAATCACCCGATCCCCGACAGCGGCGACGGCCGAGCAGGCCTCGACGCAGCCAGCCTGCATGATCTTGGCGAAAATGGCCGCGCGGCTGGGATCGGACAGCGCATGCAGGATCGCTTCCGGTCGAACATCCTCGATGGCGGGATGGAACAGGGGTCTCATGAATCGTCCATAGGGGCTTGATCCGCGATCCCATAGTTCCGAAATTCCGAACTATGGGATCGCGATCGCCAGCATGGAGGCGGTCCCGCTCGGAGGATAGCACACATGTCGAAGCTTGCCGGCAAAGTCGCCGTGGTGACCGGCGCATCCAAGGGTATCGGTGCCGCGATCGCTCGCTCGCTCGCGCAGGAAGGCGCCGCCGTCGTGGTCAATTATGTCTCCAGCAGAGCCGGCGCAGATGCGGTGGTCGAGGCCATCACCGCGACCGGTGGGACTGCCATCGCGGTCCAGGCCGACGTCTCGAAGGCCGAGCAGGCGCACCGCCTGATCGAGGCGGCGGTGCATCGGTTCGGCCGGCTCGACGTGCTGGTCAACAACTCCGGCCTCTACGAATTTGCGGCTCTCGACGAGATCACCGAGGCGCATTACCGCCGCCTCTTCGACGTCAACGTCCTGGGCGTCCTGCTCACGACCCAGGCGGCGGCACGTCATCTCGGCGAGGGCGGCAGCATCATCAACATCTCGTCGGCCATCACCCATGTGCATACGCCGACCGCGGCAGCCTATGCCGGAACCAAGGGCGCCCTGAACGCGATCTCGGGTGTTCTGGCCAACGAACTGGCTCCGCGCCGGATCCGGGTCAACGTGGTGAGCCCGGGCTTCGTCGTGACCGAAGGCACGCATTCGGCCGGCATCGTCGGCTCAGACATGGAGGCCGGCCTCGTCGCACAGACGCCGCTCGGCCGGGCCGGCCAACCCGACGACATCGCCGGCGTCGTCGCGTTCCTCGCCTCCGAGGAGGCCCGCTGGCTGACCGGCGAGGTGATCACCGCCAGCGGCGGCATTCGCTGACGCGGGGCTGCGGCCCTGAGCGTGCCCGCATCCGCGGCCCGCGCGGGATGGCGGCCGGGGCGGCCTGGGATCGGGCGGGCCGAGGCCCGGACGAACCGGGGCCGTCGGCCGGCGGCAGCCACGCCGTCGCCGGAGCCGCTACCCGGGCGCCTTCCGGATGCCGGCGGCGATCCGTGTCGTCTCGGCGAGGGCGTCGTGGAGCGCCGCGTCCCCGTCGAACCGGCCGGCGCGGATCGCCGCGACCAGGTCCGTCGGTGAGTCGGCGGCCCCCAGTGCCCGCTCCCAAGCCCCGGCGGCGGCCTCGGCCTGCTCGATCTCCCGCATGGCGATGCCCATCGCGTTTGCGGCCATCAGGAGGACGTAGCGCTGCCGTCCCGACAGGGCCGGGGCGACCTCGTCGAGGAGGCTCTGCCGGGCGACGGCGAGGAGCGCGGCGCCGGAGGGTGCGTCCGGGAAGGCTGAACTCATCGGGTGCCCCATCGTTCGGGCGCGGTCTCGCGCAGGACCACGGCCTCGAGTTCGGGCGCCATCCGTCCGGTGAGCGCCAGTTCCAGGGACGTCTCCTGACCCGAGACGTGGCGATGTCCCTGCTCCAGGGCGATCACCGCCCAGCGCAGATGCGCCATGATCTCCCAGTAGCGCACCGCCTGCGGGTCGATCCCGCGCCCGCTCTCGGCCTCGTAGCCGCGATAGAAGTCCGCCCGCGGGGCGATCCCCCCGGCCTCGAGATCGGGCCGCCCGAACCGCCAGCAGGCGGCGCAGAACCAGCCGATATCCTGGACCGGATCGCCCCAACCGGCGAATTCCCAGTCGAGGATCGCCGTCAGGCCTGCGGCGTCGATCATGTAGTTGCCGGTGCGGAAGTCGCGGTGCACCAGGATCGGCTCCGCGCAGGCGGGCGCATGGCGTTCCGCCCAGCGCAGGCCCCATTCCAGGGCCGGGCGCACGGCACCGATCCCGTCGAGGTTCGACCGCAGGGTACGGATCTCGGCCAGCGCCGGGCTCGCCTCGGGTGTCCCCAGGAAGGCGAGGTCCCCCGTCAGGGCGGCGCGGCCGGGGCCGTCAGTGCGCAGGATGCCGTGGATCCGGGCCAGCTCCCGCCCGAGCTGCTCGGCCAGGGCCGCGCGGTCACCGCCGAGGCTCGTGTCCTTCACCACCCGCGGCCCCAACCCGATGCCGGAGACGAGACCCATCAGGGCGAAGGGCGCTCCGACCACGCCCGGATCGGCGCAGAATCCGACCGGCTCCGGCACGCGCACGCCGGCGGCGAAGGCCGCACGCAGGATCCGGAACTCCTCCGCCCGCGGACGGCTCGACGCGATGGTGGCGGCCGCGTCCTTGCGCAGGACGAAGCTCCGCTCGGTCCCGTCGACCCGGCAGCGCAGCATCCAGTTCTCCTGGATGGATCCGCCGCTCAACGGCCGGACGTCGTCGAGGGTGACCGTCCCGGCCTCCAGGGTCCGGCGGATCCAGGCGCAGAGCGCCGTCTTCTGATCAGCGTCCAGCATCGGGCTCAGGGCCGCGTCACTGGACGCGCTCGACCGCCATGGCGATGCCCTGGCCGCCGCCGATGCACATGGTCACGAGCCCGTAGCGGCCGCCGGTCCGGGCCAGCTCGTAGAGCGCCTTCACGGTGATGATCGCCCCCGTGGCGCCGATCGGGTGGCCCAGCGCGATGGCGCCGCCGTTCGGGTTCACCTTCGCGGGATCGAGGTCGAGGGCGCGGGAGACCGCGCAGGCCTGGGCCGCGAAGGCCTCGTTCGACTCGATGACATCGAAATCGCCAGCCCGCATCCCCGTCCGCTCGAGCAGACGCCGCACCGCCGGCACCGGACCCATGCCCATCTCGGACGGGTCCACGCCGGCATGGGCGTAGCCGACGATCCGGGCGAGCGGCGTCGTGCCGTCCCGCTCGGCGCGGGCCGCGCTGGTCACGACCAGGGCGGCGGCGCCGTCGTTCAGGCCCGAGGCGTTGCCGGCCGTGACGCTGCCGGTCTTGGAGAAGGCCGGGCGGAGCTTGGCGAGATCCGCGGCGCTCGTGGCCTTCGGGTGCTCGTCGGTGTCGAAGGCCACCGTCTCGCGCTTGCGCTGGACCTCGATCGGCAGGATCTGGTCGCGGAACCGGCCCTCCCGAATCGCCCGGGCCGCACGCGCCTGGCTCTCGGCCGCGAAGGCGTCCTGCACGTCGCGGGAAACGGCGTAGCGCTCGGCCACGTTCTCGGCGGTGACGCCCATATGGCCGTTGCCGAACGGGTCGCTCAGCGCGCCGAGCATGTAGTCGACGAGCACGGCGTCGCCCATGCGCTGCCCGGTTCGTCCGGAGGTCAGGAGGTGGGGCGCGCGGCTCATGCTCTCGACGCCGCCGGCCAGGGCCGTCTCGGCATCGCCGAGCAGGATCGACTGTGCTGCCGAGACGATCGCCTGCAGGCCGCTGCCGCAGAGGCGGTTGACCGTCATCGCCGGTACCTCCTTGGGGAGGCCGCCCTCCAGGGCGGCGACGCGGGCGATATAGGCGTCCCGCGGCTCGGTGGGGATGACGTTGCCGAAGACCACGTGGCCGACCGCCTCGGGCGCCGTCCTGGCCCGCCGCAGGGCCTCCGCGACGCACTTGGCTGCCAATTCCGAAGGCGGCGTGCCGGCGAGGCCGCCGCCGAACGTGCCGATCGCGGTGCGCACCGCGCCTGTGATGACGACCTCGGTCATACTCTCGGACTCCCTGCCTCGATCAGCCTGTCGGGATGTACCGCCCCGCTCACGCCCCAACATCCCACGACCAGAAGCCGTCGCCCTCGGCTTCGAGGTTGCGGTTGAGCACCATCTTGTGGACCTCGTCGGCCCCGTCCACGAGGCGGGCCTGCCGGGCGTAGCGGTAGATCCACTCCAGCGGCGTGTCGGTGGAGTAGCCCCGGGCACCGTTGATCTGGATCGCCGTGTCGGCGGCCGCGTGCAGGAGGTTGGCCACGTGCACCTTGGCCATCGAAACCTCCTTGCGGGCGAAGCTGCCCTGGTCGAGAGCCCAGGCGGCCTTCATCACCAGGAGGCGCCCGATCTCGATCCGCATGGCGAGGTCGCCGAGCATCAGCTGGATGCTCTCCCGGTCGGCGAGGCGGATTCCGAAGCCGTGCCGCTCGGCCGCGTAGGCCCGGGCGATCGCGACGCAGCGCTTCGACAGGCCGAGCCAGCGCATGCAGTGGGTCAGCCGCGCCGGGCCGAGGCGGATCTGGGTCAGCTTCAGCCCGTCGCCCTCGCTCATGAGCACGTTCTCGGCCGGGATCTCCAGGCCCTCGAACAGCAGCTCGCAATGGCCGCCATGCTCCTCCGGTCCCATGATCGGGATGCGGCGCAGGATCCGCCAGCCGGGCTGATCCCTGTGGAACAGGAAGGCGGTCAGCCCTTTCCGCGCGTCGTCGGAGGTGCGCGCCATCAGGATGAAGTGCGCGGCCTCCTCGGCGCCGGTGATGTACCATTTGCGGCCGGTGACCACGTAGGCGTCGCCCCGCCGCTCGGCCCGGGTCTGGATCATCCCGGGATCGGAGCCGCCGCCGGGATGCGGCTCGGTCATGGCGAAGGCGGAGCGCACGTCGCCGCGCACGATCGGCGCGAGCCAGCGCGCCTTCTGGGCCGGGCTCGCCACCTTCTCCAGCACCATCATGTTGCCGTCGTCGGGCGCGGCCGCGTTGAACACGACCGGCCCGAAGATCGAGCGGTTCATGGCCTCGTAGCAGACCGCCATGCCGACCGTGTCGAGCCCGGCGCCGCCGGTCTCGGGCTTCAGCTGGAGGCACCACAGGCCCTGGTCGCGGGCGAGCCCGCGCAGACGGGCCAGTTCGGTGAGGCTGATGTTGCCGTGTCCGTCATAGGCCGCCGGATCAGCCTCCAGCGGCAGGACGTGCGTCTCCACGAAGGCCGCGATCCGGTCGCGGTAATCCGCGACGCGCGGGCTGATGGTGAAATCCATGAGTCCATCTCCCGTGCCGCTCCCGGCGATAAAAATCGAGCGAGCGCTCGCTTTTTATCGCTTGGATTCGGCCCTGGCAACGAGATACTGGCAACGGGATCAGGCGCAGGGGCCGTCCCCGGCCTTCATCCGGCAGGCCCGCGCGACGAGGGATCGATGGGACCCGCAGACGCTCCCCCGGCCGCCCTTCCGGCGAAGGAGGCCTACGCGACCGAGGCGATCTGCGTGCGGATCCTGGCGCGCCACCGGGACCGGATCAGCGTCCGGAAGGACCACGTCGCCACTGCCAACCTCGCCCGGATCATCGAGGCGGTGCTGACGCTGTCGAGCCGACAGGGCTTCCACGAGACGAGCCTGCGCGACCTCGCCCAGGCCTCGGGCCTCAGCATGGGCGGCCTCTACTCGTACTTCGACAACAAGAACACGCTGCTGGTGATGATCCTCACCGAGGTGGCCGAGACGGCCGAGGCCGCCCTGCGGCAGGCCCCGGCGGGGCTCGCGGCGGATCCGGCCGCGCATCTGCGCTGGCTGATCGCAACCCACATCCGCCTGACCGAGGCGATGCAGCCCTGGTTCGTCTTCGCCTTCATGGAGGCGAAGGGGTTCCCGGCCCCCGCCCGGACGATGGCGACGGCGAGCGAGGCCGCCACCGAGCGCATCTTCGCCGAGGTCCTCGCCCGCGGCGTGGCGGCGGGCGTCTTCACGGTCGCGGACGTCGATCTCACCGCCGCGCTGATCAAGCCGCTCCTGCAGGACTGGTACGTGAAGCGGGCCAAGCATCGGAAGCGCGGCATCCCGATCCAGCGCTACATCGRCGGTGTCACCGCCTTTGTCGAGAAGGCGATCGCGGCGGCCTGAGCCGGGAGGGGCGATGGACCCTGCGGCCGCCAGCCGGCGAGGCCACGTTCAGTCGGCTCCGCCGAAGCAATACTTATAATGGCGATTCTGATAGTGAACCGACCACGCAGATTGTGAAATCAGGCAATCCCGGTGACCGTCCAGGCGCGTCGCGATGCATTCGAATGAGGATCGCGCCGATCGGCGGGTGGGGAGTCTGCCGACCCACGCGACGCGAGCGCCGAACTTGTGAGCCCGCGCCACGGATGACCAGCATCCCAACGTGATCAATCCATAAATCTCTCTTTAATGAAAAGAAAATAGTAATTTCGGCATCGTGTAGACGCAGATCCGATGACCCGCCCGACACACCCGCTTTCGATATTGATCGCGACGCTCACCGGGTCGAGCCGTGGTCTGACCGCCGTCCGCCAGCTCGCGGAACTGAAGAAGCAGGTTCCCGCCCTCTACGGGCTGCTCTCGGTCAATGCCGGCGCCCTGGCCGTGACGCACTACGCCCTCGCGCCCTTGTCCCTGACGGTCGGCCTCCCGGCGGCCGTGATCGCGTTGTGCCTGATCCGCGCGGTTCACTGGGTGCGGCTGCGCCCGGAGACGTTCAGCGAGGCGCAGGCCGCCCGTCATCTGCGGCGGACGACGGCGCTCACGGTCTTCTTTTCGGTCGCCTTCGTGATCTGGGCGATGGTCCTGAACGCGTTCGGCGGCCCCTACGAGCAGGGCCACGTGGCCATCTTCGTGGCCGTCACGGTGATCGCCTGCATCTTCTGCCTGACCCATCTGCCGGTGGCGGCCTTCCTGGTCACCGGCATCGTCATGAGCGTGTTCCTGTTCTGCTGCGTGACGAGCGGGAACAACGTCTTCCTGGCCATCGCCGCCAACACGGCCTTCGTGACGGCCGTGATGGTCCGGATCCTCAACACCAACTATCGGGCCTTCGTCGACCTCGTCGCGTCCCAGGCGGTGGCGAGCCGGCTCTCCGAGGAGAACGCGCGCCTCGCCCAGACCGACAGCCTGACCGGCCTGCCCAACCGGCGCTACTTCTTCCAGAAGCTCGACGAGGCGATCCAGGCGCCGTCGGATGCGGACGTGCCCTTCGCCCTGGCCATCTTCGACCTCGACAGCTTCAAACCGATCAACGACACCTACGGGCACAATGTCGGCGATCGTGTCCTGGCGGAAGCGGGCCGGCGCCTCGCGGCCTTCGCGAGCGCCGACGTGGTGGTGGCCCGGCTGGGGGGCGACGAGTTCGGCGTGCTGCTGCGCGCCCCCGGACCGGCCGCGGCGGCGCTCACCATCTGCGACGGCATCTGCACGGCCTTGCAGCAGCCGATCCGGATCGGCGACATCCGGGTCGTCACGGGATGCTCCGGCGGGCTTGCCCTGCCCTGTCGGGCGGGGCACGACGCGGATGCCCTGTTCGACCGCGCCGACTACGCGCTCTACCATTCGAAGGAGCAGCGGCGCGGCGCGACGACCCTGTTCTCACAGGAGCACAAGGACGCGATCCACGCCGAGCAGGCGGTGGAGACGGGTCTGCGGACGGCCGATCTCGCCGCCGAGATGGCGCTGCATTATCAGCCGATCCTCGACACCGGGACGGGCCGGATCGCCTTCGTCGAAGGTCTGGCGCGGTGGACGAGCCCCTCCCTGGGCCGGGTCGCGCCGGACCGGTTCATCGCGGCGGCCGAGCGTTGCGGCATGATCCACACGGTGACGCTGCTGCTCCTGCGCAAGGCCCTCGCCGACTGCGCGCGGCTTCCGCCCGGGATCGGCCTGTCCTTCAACCTCTCCGCCCACGACCTCGCTTCGCCCGAGACCGTCCTGGCGATCCTGGCGGCGGTGCGTGGCAGCGGCCTCGACCCGCGCCGCCTGACGCTCGAACTCACCGAGACCGCCCTGATGCGCGATTTCGAGCACGCGAAGGCGGCCATCACGACGCTGCGCAGCCTCGGCATCCAGATCGCGCTCGACGATTTCGGGACGGGCTACTCAAGTCTGGGCTACGTCCACCGTCTGCCCCTGGACAAGATCAAGATCGACCGCAGCTTCATGGCCGACATCGACACGGACCGGGGCTGCAGCCTGGTCTCCACGATCCTCGACCTGTGCCGCAACCTGAACCTCGACGGGATCGCCGAAGGGATCGAGACCCAGGCCCAGCTCGACGTGGCGCGGCGGCATGGCTGCCGCTACGTCCAGGGCTATCACATCGGCCGGCCGATGCCCCTCGACGAACTCCTCCCGTGGCTCCGGCACGACACCAGCGCGGTGCGCCTGCGGGCCTAAGGGATCGGATCCGGGCTCGGCGGTCCGTCCCGTCCCCACCTCAGCTCAGGGCGACCTCGAAGCCGCGCCTCACGGCGGGCCGGGCCATCAGGCGGTCGTACCAGCGCCGGACCTGCGGGTAATCGGCGAGGTCGACCTGATGGCGCTCGTGGCGCCACGCCCAGCCGAGGATGGCGAAATCCGCCACCGAGAGCGGTCCCGCCACGTATTCGACCTGCGCGAGGCGGCGGTCCAGCACGCCGTAGAGGCGCCGCGTTTCCTTGAGGTAGCGCGCGAGTCCGTAGGCGCGGTCGGCCCCGTCGACGGTCAGGAAGTGATGGACCTGACCGGGCATGGGTCCGAAGCCACCCATCTGCCACATCAGCCATTCCAGCGCGGCCACGCGCTGCCGCCGGTCCTCGGGCAGGAACCGGCCGGACTTCTCGGCAAGGTACAGCAGGATCGCCCCGGACTCGAACACCGAGATCGGGGATCCGTCCGGCCCGTCGGGATCGACCAGGGCGGGGATCCGGTTGTTCGGGCTGATCGCCAGGAAGTCGGGTGCGTGCTGCGCCCCCTGGGTGATGTCCACCGGCTTGACCCGGTAGGGCAGCGCCATCTCCTCCAGCGCCACGCTGATCTTCCGGCCGTTGGGCGTGTTCCAGGCGTAGAGGTCGATCATCGGGGGCCTCGGCTTGATCCGCGCAACGGTAGAGAGGGCCGCCCGCCGCGGCAATTCCGGTCCAGCGACAGGTCCGGCGCGGTCTCGATCGCGACCGTCGATGCTCACCCCGCGGGCCGGCAGGGCGCGGTCGGGCCGGTGTTCCGCTTCGAAGCCCAGAAGCGAATCGCCGGCGCCGGTCAGGCCGCCGCGCTGGTGCGTCCCGGTAGGGGCTCGAACGGCTGGACCAGGACGCGCCGACCGGACAGGTCGTGCACGCTCACCCGCCATTCGGACCAGTCGGTCTGGTTCGCCAGCGACTGCCGCACGGCGGTCGCGACCGTCCGGGCGCGATCGATCAGGCGGCCGGTGGCGCGAACCTCCGTGCCGCGCGCGTCGAACACGCATTCGAGACCGTTGGTGCAGTGGAACCGATACCGCGCCATCCCTCGCTCCTCTTCGGCGGCCTCCCGGCCGTCAACACCGTTTGTTCATTATATGTTCTAATCCTGCCGGGATCCAGCCCTGCCAAAGGATCGCGGGTGCCGGTTCCAAGATACGGTCTCCCCCAGGCCGGGCCGTCGTTCCGGCCACGTGCGGCCGATCGGGCCGGCAGGGAACACCGCGTGCTCCGCGCGCTTAGCCGCGCAGACGACCATTCCCCCGGCCAGGGATCTCACGATGCGCGCCACGCTTCCTGCCCTCCTGCTGGCGGCCTGTCTGGGCACACCCGGCTGCGCCGCCGAGGCGCCGGCCGGGTCCGACGCGCTCACGCCGATGGTCCAGTCGGACAGCCTCGTCTTCAACGGCATCACCCGGTCCCGGGACGGCCGGCTATTCTCGCCGTTCCAGCGCCAGACCCGGAACAGGGGGATCGAACTCGGCGAGTGGCGCGACGGCAAGGCCGTGCCGTTTCCCGATGCGGCCTGGAACGCCTGGACGGAGGGCGACGACCCGGCCCGGGCCTTCGTGGCGGTCAACGCCATCCGGATCGGTCCGGACGGGGATCTCTGGGTGGTCGACAAGGGCGCGCCCGGCATGGGCGCCGCGCCCCTGCCCGGCGGCCCCAAGCTCGTCCAGATCGATCTCGCCACGAATGTCGTGCGCAAGGTCTACCCGCTCCAGTCGGCCACCACCGAGAAGAGCTTCATCGACGATTTCCGGTTCAACGGCCGCCATGCCTATCTGACCGACGCCGGTCAGCCCGGTCTGATCGTCCTCGACCTCGAGACCGGCGGCCTGCGGCGGGTGCTCGACGGCCATTGGTCGACGATCGCGCAGCGCCCCCTCACCGGCCAGGGCCGGGTGCTCCGGGATGACAAGGACAAGCTGCTCTTCATCCACGCCGATCAACTGGAAGTCTCGCCGGACGGCAAGACCTTCTACTATCAGGCTTGCACCGGACCGCTCTACAGTATCGAGACGCAGTATCTCGACGATCCGACCGTGCCCGACGCCGTGCGCGCCGCGCACGTGAGGCTCCACGCGGCCACCGTGGCGACGGGCGGCACCGCGATCGACGCCGCGGGAACGATCTACGCCAGCGACACGGACGGGCTGCGGATCCTCAAGATCGCGCCGGACGGCACGATGAGCACGCTGGTGCAAGATCCCCGGCTGGTCTGGGTCGACGCGATGTGGATCGACGAGCAGGGCGGCCTGTGGATCCCGGCGGCGCAGATGAACCGCACGCCGGCGATGAACGGCGGCGAGGCCTCGGCCGTGAAGTTTCCGACGACGATCTACCGGATGCAGATCGACGCCAAGCCGCTGCGCAACTGAACCCGGTATGCGACGCTCGATGCGCGGGTTCGAGAACCCGGGGCCGGGTTTCCAAGTTGGGCGAATCGGGGGCTTGGCCCCCCGCGCGACGACGGGAGGACGTGACCATGCGCAGGATGCCATCGCCGGGGCGGGTCGGCGCCCTTCTGCCAATCGCTCTCCTGCCAAGTGCTCTCCTGCCAAGTGCTCTCTTGGCGGCCGGCCTGACCGCCGGGTTGGCCGCGCCGGCACGGGCCGACGCCGCCCTCGTCCTCCAGGAAACCCGCCTCCACACGCCCCCGGACTCCCACGAGCCGCAGAGGGCGATGATCAACCTGCGCAACACCGGCCCGGACCTGGCCACGAACGTGACCGTCCTGTGCACCTTCACGGGCGCCGGCGGGACGGTGCTCGATACGCAGCAGGCCTCCGTGGCGGAGGTCGTGGGCCTCGCCGACGTGCAGGCCGAGACGATCTACTATGGCTGGCCCCGGGCGAGCGGCGCCACCTGCCGGATCGCCGAGCCGCGCTGAGCCGCGCTCCGGGCATCCGGGCGCCGCCTGTCGCGAAGCGCCATTTTTTGCCGCACGCTCCAGATTTTACGAGTCATCGTCAAGTATTATAGTGATAAGCAATCTTCCGGATCGCCTCGAATATTGACCAAACGGCCAAGCTCTCGAACGATGGCGCCGATCCGGGGTGGGCGGTACTGCTCATCGCCCGAGGGGTGTTGCCCGAGCATCGTGCGGCCCGCCTCATGCTCGCCCTCGGGGCCACGGCTGCGCAGGCGCAGTCCGGCCTCGGCAACGGGCTGGGCAATTCCGGGGCCGGAAACGGCAATGGCAACCTTGGCTCGCGCAACGGCATCGGGAACGCCTCTCTGCCCGCCCTTTTCCGCCGCTAGGCAGCCGCCGGCAGGACGGTCGCGCGGCGCCGCCGATCCCACCCGACGGAGCCTCCCCATGCGGTACGCCCTCGTCGCCCTCTTGGCCCTCGCCCTCGGCATGACCGCTCTGCCCGCCGCCGAGGCCCCCGGCATCGTCGGCACCGGGCCGGCCGGCGCGAGGGACGGGAATGGCAACGGCAATGTCGGCTCGAACAACGGCAATGGGAATCAGACGAACGACAACGGGAATTTCGGCACCGGGAACGGGCGCGGCAACGGCGGGGGGCGCACTCCCCGGCGCTGACCAGACCCCGATCCCGGCCGGCGTGAAGACTGACAATAGACCGCATTTATTGACGCAAATTTTACTTTACTGTAATCGTGGCCGGCATCTAAGCGAGAATGCGCCCGGATTGGAGTGCATCCGATGGACGATATTTGCCGAGACAGCGCCGGACGCGCGGCGATGCTGGCGCTCGCTCTGTCCGTCGCGATCACGGCGGCCACGCCCGCACGGGCGGCCGACGGCATCCCCGCCTCCGATCTGACGGCCTCGACCGAATCCGATCCGACCCGGGCCACGGCGTCCGGTCTCCTGATCGCCACGCGCGACGCCGCGGGACCGCCGGGTGCCGACCTGCCGCTGGAGATCAYGCTCGTCCGCGCGCCCAACGTCTCCATCGAGGCGATCAAGCTGCTGGGTCTGCCCCACGGCGTGACGATCAGCGATACCACCAACATCTTCGCGGCATCGATCGACCACGCCGACGTCGATGTCAGCGACTGGGATCTCTCGAAGATCCGGATCATGCAGAGCGACCCGCGCGCGGGCAGCTTCTCGATCGCCGTGGCGGCGATCTGGACGCCGGAGAGCGGCGGGCACCTCGACGTGACGTCGAGCCGCCTCACCGTGAGATTCGCCCCGGACAGACCCGACCCCGCCGGCGGGAAGCCCGGCCCGGACGAACGGCGCGCCGACCCGAGCGACGAAGCCAATCTGGCCCCGCGGATGCCCGCCGCTGCGGTCGCGGCCGGGCAGGACG